>CAZZAU010000089.1:0-7091 GCA_964652725.1 uncultured Dehalococcoidaceae bacterium
TTGGCCAGGCGGCGCATCTCCGCGGTAACCTGCGACTTGCCCACGCCGAAGAGCTGGGCGGCGGTAGCGGCGTGGATGTCCTCATCGTGCTGGAAGGCGCTCATCAGACCGGGGTCGCGGGAGAGATGGGCCAGGGCGCGCAGGTCTATCTGGGAGTAGTCCCCGGCCAGCAGCAGCGAGCCTGACGGCGCAATGAAGGCCCGCCTTATCTGCCTTCCCAGCTCGCCGCGGATGGGGATGTTCTGCAGGTTAGGGTCGGTGGAGGAGAGCCGGCCGGTGGCGGTCCTGGTCTGGTTGAAAGTGGTGTGCAGTCTGCCCGTCCTGGCGTTGACCATGTTTGGCAGCGCGTCTATGTAGGTAGACTTGAGCTTGGTGAGCTGGCGGTGCTCCTGGATGAGCCGCACTATCTCGTACTCACCTCTCAGCTCGTCCAGGACGGAGGCCTCCGTGGAGTATTTGCCTTTGCCGCGGCGGGTGGCGGGTATGCTCAGCTCTTCGAACAGGACTTTGCCCAGTTGCTGCGGCGAGTTTATATTGAACTCACGGCCTGCCTGGCTGAATATCTGGATTTCCAGCCGGGCAAGCTGCTCGCCGAGCTGCCGGGACATCCCTTGCAGAAGCCCGGTATCAAGGGCGATGCCGTGCCTCTCCATCTGGAGCAGGACAGGCACCAGCGGCATCTCGACCCCGGCAAACAGGCTCCACAGGCCCTGCTGCTGCAGCTCCCCGCGGAAAAGGTCGCAGAGCTGGCGGGTCATATCGGCGTCAGCACAGGCGTAGTCCGCCACCTTTTTTATTTCCACTTCGGCGATGGGGCACTGTTTTGGGCTCACGCCGATGAGGTCGGTGATGGGGGTCATATCGATGTTCAGCCGGCTGAAGGCCAGGGCCTTGAGATTGAGCGATTTTTCTCCCAGCAGGTAGGCGGCTACCATGCTGTCAAACTCCAGGCCGCGCACGGCAATGCCCGCCTCGGCCATGACGGTGAGGTCGTACTTGCTGTTGTGGGCCAGCTTTGAGATACGGCTGTCTTCCAGCGCCGGCCTCATTCGCTCCAGCACATGGTGCAGGGGCAACTGCCGGTGCTCCTGCAGACTGACGTGCCCCACCGGAACGTAGTAGGCCTCGCCGGGGGCCGGGGAAAAGGCGATGCCCACCAGCGTAGCGGTCATCGGGTTAAGGCCAGTGGTTTCCACATCGAAGGCGAAGGAACTGGCACCGGAAAGGCGGCCGAGCAGGTTGTCCAGTTCGTCATCCGCGCAGATGAGGTGATAGTTGCCCTGTAGCGGCCTGGCCGCCGCTCTGGTTTCGTGCGGCGATTCCACCGGGGGTAACCGCGAGCGCAGGCTGAAAAATTCCAGCTCGCGGAAAAGCTCGTCCACCTTCTCACGGTCGTAGGGCCCTGCCCGGCACCGGTCCAGATCAAGCTCCACCGGGGTCTGAACGTCAATAGTGGCCAGCTCCTTGCTGGTGCGGGCGGTTTCCTCGTGCTGGCGCAGGATTTGCTGCAGCCTGGGTGGGGTAACCTCATCAATGTGCCGGTAAATGCCTTCTATGGAGCCGAACTGCTGCAGCAGCTTGACCGCGGTCTTGGCGCCTATTCCGGGCACACCGGGGATATTGTCCGAGGGGTCACCTACCAGCCCCTTGAGGTCGGCGATTTGCGCCGGAGTGACGCCGTACTTGTCCTTCACCGCGGCCTCATCGTAGAGTATGGTGTCGCTGAAGCTGCGGCCCGCTTTGGGATAGAGCACCTTGACTTCCGGGGAGACGAGCTGCATCGTGTCCGCATCTCCGGTGACGATGATGGTGTCAATGCCCTGCTGGCTGGCCTGCTGGCCCAGCGCTCCCAGGATATCATCGGCCTCGTAGCCGTCCAGTTCGAAGACGGGTATGCGGAAGGCATCCACGAGCTGGCGTACTCGCTCTACCTGCGGGGCCAGTTCCGGTGGGGACGGGGGGCGGTGGGCCTTGTACAGGTCGTAAAGCCGGTGGCGGAAGGTGGGCGCTTTCCTGTCGAAGGCGATGGCGTGGTGGGTGGGTTTGAGCTCGCTCAGGGTCTTCAGCAGCATCTGGGCAAACCCGTACACCGCACTGACCAGCTCGCCGGTCTTGCTTACGGTGAGCTGGCGGGGGGATTTGCAGGACTGGAAGGCGTGATAGGCGCGATGAACTATGCCGTTGCCGTCGAAAAGCACCAGAAGGGGCTTGTTCATGGTTCCATTATAGCAGAGGAGATGAGCCGGGGGATAATGACGGATTACCCTTCTATTCTTCAGGCGGGGTGGCGGCTGACTCTTCCTCGAAGCAGCAGCGGATGTATTTGTAGATTTCCGCAACGGTGGCGGCAAGAGGGCCGGCGAGTATCAGGCCCCAGAAGCCCGCCAGAGAGGCCCCCACTACCAGCAGGACTATCATAACCGCGGGGTGTATGCGCAAGTACCCTCCCTGGATTCTGGGCACCAGAAGCCCGTTTTCCAGAAGCTGGATGGACAGAAAAAGCACGATTACCCACAGCGCCTTGTCCGGGGCCACGGCGAGAGTTACCAGCACTACCACGGCCCCGCTGACCCACGGGCCCAGCGTAGGGATGAGCTCACCAATGCCGGCCAGTATGGCCAGGACCGGGGAAAAGGGGATTCTCAATATGAGAAGCCCGACGAAGGCAAAGTAGGCCACGATGAGGCCGAGCACTACCTGGGCGCGGATATACCGTCCCAGCACCCTTTCGATGATGTCCGTCAGGTTCTTGATGTGCCGCGCCATGCCGGGGGAGAAAGCTGAATACAGGCTTTTCTTCAGCCTCTCGGAATCCTTCAGGGTGTAGAAGAGGAACAGCGGCAGTACGACCAGCCCGACCAGGAAATGGGCCGTGGCCGGCACCACGGAAACAGCACCCCGGATAGTTGACCGTATGGCGTTGCCCAGGGAAGGCCCGGCTTCAACAAGCGCCTCGTCCAGTTGCTCCTGTATTTCCGGCGGGAACCAGTCACGGACGCCGGCGAACCATTCCCGTACCTGCTGCAAACCTTCTCTGATGTAGAAAGGAGCGCTGGCGGCCAGTTTGATGGACGCATCCACCACGGCGGCAACGATGAAGTACGCGAATACCGCAGCCAGCATCATAATGATGAGAAAAACGATGATGATGGCGGTGATGCGTCTGAAGGTGAGCCAGTTCTTCGGGCAGGGCAGCTTCGCTTCCAGCCAGTTCACCAGTGGCGCGAACAAGTAGGCCAGCACCAGCCCGAGAATAAAAGGAAGCAGGACGTTTCTGAGCAGGTACAGAACCAGGAAGACTGCGGTTATGCCCAGTACCAGAGTGACTGGGCGCCAGTGCCGGCCGATAAAAGCGGACATTTCGGATGCGGTTCCGCCAGCTGTGCCATATCAGGTCCCAGGGGGAGAGGGCCGCAGGCGTTATCCTTGCGGCTTTTTTCTCCGGAGTTTCTGTTCCACGGTATGTTCCGCCTGGGTGGCGGCCTCCTTGGCCTTCTCGGCGGTTTCCCTGGCCTTATGCACGCCTTCTTCTGCTTTCTGCTGGAGCAATGTCCTGGTTTCCCTGCCCGGCCGGGGCGCGTAAAGGAAGCCGATGGCCGCACCAACCACGGCCCCCGCCAGGAACCAGGCGGCAAAATTGGGACCGGACTCTCTATCCGCCATTTTTCCCTCCTTGTTTTCTTCTGAATAGTCCGCTGCACAGGCCGGAGAAATATCGGAAACCCTGTGCAATGGCAGCAAGACGGGACATAGGCTGTGCTATCTCTTCAGTTATGCAGGCCGAAACGTCATCAATGCGTCTGGCAGTGTTTCCTACTGAATCCAGGATAGGTTTGACCTTGCGGTAGAGCAGGAAGGCGAGGACTCCGATGACGGTGGCCACCAGAGTTACCCCCAGACCCAGGATGGTAATGGCCAGATCGCGGAACCACTCTATGCTCATCCCTTTGTACCTCCATTGTCAACAATATCCGCATTGTACCACTCTTGTCAAGCACGCCGCAGAGGGATCGAAGGGGAGTTCCAGGTCCGCACGGCGACAATAGCCTGGCGTCAGAAATCGCTTGCTGGAGGGATATACTTTTGGCCCAGGAAGGAAGTGTCATTGTGGCCGGTAAGGACAAAGCGGTCATTCTCGCGGGCGAAGGTGGTGATGCCGCAGTTATCCTGGCGGATGTTCCAGAAATGGGAGACGTCCAGGCCCAGCAACGCGCAGATGAGCACTTTGTTCACCACCCGGTGTGAGACTATGACCACGTTCCCTTTGTGAGTGGCGGCGACCTTTTCTATCACCGCCGTGGCTCGGGCGCGGACAGTGTCCAGGTCTTCGCCGTCCGGCATCCGCACCTTCTCCGGGTGATGCGTCCACAGACGATACAGCTCCGGATAGCGTTCTTTTACTTCCGCGTGGCTCATCCCCTGCCACCGGCCGTAATTGAAGTCGGTGAGGCCGGGTTCAGGGTTCACTTCCAGGGTGTGGCGCCGGGCGATGCCGCCGGCGGTGCGCACGGCCCGCCGCAGGGGGCTGGAATAGATCGCCTCGATGGGGCGGCGGCTTAGATATTGTCCCAGCAGCTCTGCCTGCTCCATCCCGGCCCGGTCAAGCTCGATGTCCAGGCGACCCCTGAACACCTCGGCGACGTTCCATTCCGTTTCTCCGTGTCTGACCAGCAGTATTTCGCTCACAGCTCCTCACCCGGGGGTCAAATGCCGCGGACGCAGAGAAAGGGAGTTCAGGGCGGCCAGCACCGCAGGCTCCAGGCGGCCTTCATCGCTGGCCCGGAAGAGATGGGCCGGGCAGGAGCAATCGCTTGCGCCGAAACCGGGCACGTGGTCAAAGTCCCGGCTCAGCGCGCGGGCAAGCGCGCACTCGACCTTACGGTCGGTTTCGGCCATGATTACTCCGGTGACGGAAGCCCGGCGGAGCAGGAAGTCTATGTGCCAGTGCCGTTTCTTATCCGGCTTCAGGTGGCGTCTTATTCTGGCCTCCAGCCCGCCCATCGCCGAGCCCACGTAGGCGTAATAACTGCCGGAGAAACAGACCGCGGGCCGCCTGCCCACCGGTATGGCTGCGGGTGCGGGGAGGCGCAGCAGCAGGACATAGCTGCCCTTCACTCTTTCTCCACTTTCTCAACCTCTATGGTGCACTCCGTAATCAGGGCGGCAAATGCGCCGATGGCGGCCAGCACCGGCGCGGCCAGGATGCCCAGCGCGGCGGCGGGAGCGCCCACGGACAGCGGTATCTCAAAGACGGTGCGGCCATCGTGGATGAGCCGCACTTTTCTTATGTTGCCTTCATGGGCCAGCTGCTTTATCCTGTCCAGCAGCTGCGAACCGGATACAGTGAATCGTTGTCTTTCTGACATCTTTTCCTTTTTCTCCCTTTCGGTAGTGGTTCGGACTTGAATACCGGCCTTGTCTTAATTATCGAAGGCGGGTGGCAGCGGTGTCAAGGGAGTGATTCTGGGTTCCGGGGCGTCTTTCGGATGTCGGTTTTTCGTGTTATACTGTAAACCATAGCCGGAGGTGATATCACGAAGAAGGATCTGCTGTCCGTTGCCGACCTCACAGGCGACGAGATACATTATCTTATATCCAGCGCCATCAATCTCAAGGTGAGAGGGCGGAGCACTTCTCTAAGCGGCAAGGCACTGGCCCTGGTTTTCGAGAAGCCATCGCTGCGGACGCGGGTGAGCTTCGAGATGGCCATGGTCAGGCTTGGCGGTTATGCCCTTTACCTTTCGCCGGCCGAAGTGGGCCTGGGGCAGCGGGAGTCTGTTCCGGACGTAGCAAGGGTGCTGAGCCGTTTTGTGGATGGCATCGCCGCCCGCACCTTTTCCCACCACACCCTGGAGGTTCTGGCCGGATACGCTGCGGTGCCGGTGATAAACGCCCTGTCTGACCTGGAGCACCCCTGTCAGGCCCTGGCCGACCTGCTGACCATTTACGAGAAGAAGGGGCACCTGGAAGGGGTAAAGCTGGCCTATATAGGAGATGGCAACAACGTGGCCAACAGCCTTATGCTGGCGGCGGCGCTTACCGGTATGGAGTTCCGCAGCGCTTCCCCGGCCGGCTACCGGATAGCGGAAGAGATGCTGGAGCTGGCGCTGCGGCTGGGCGTGGAAAGCGATGCTCGCATTGAGTGCTTTGAGGATGCCCGGGCGGCGGCCCGGGGTGCGGATGTGCTCTACACAGATGTCTGGACGAGCATGGGCCAGGAAGCGGAAGCCGAGCGGCGGCACCGGGACTTTGCCGGCTACCAGGTGAATGACGAGCTGGTCTCGCTGGCCGGAGGAGGCGTTCTGCTCATGCACCCGCTGCCCGCGCATCATGGGGAAGAGGTGGCGGTGGGGATTCTGGAAAGGCCGCAATCGGTGGTCTTTGACCAGGCGGAGAACCGGATGCATATACAGGCGGCGCTGCTCGCCGAATTGCTGGGCGGGCTGGAGATAACGCTGCCCAGGTATTAGACAGGAGCAATATGTATACGCTGAGAGCTATGGTCAACCGGGGCTGGTACCCCGGCCTGATAACTGTAATCGCGGTGCTGGGCTATGTGTTTGGCTGGCCGATAGAGTACGTCGCGCCCGCACTCATCGTTATCCTGGCCGCCGGGCTGGTGAGTGCGGCCATCGGGGTCAGGGAAAAACGCCTGGAGCGGGCGGCGGCCAAGCTGAGACAGCTGGCCCAGTACTTCAACCGGCGCTTTACGGGAGAATCTACCCTGTCCATTTTTCTCATCATCGATGGCGTATTCACAGTGGAAAACCCCCCGTTGTGGGACTGGGCCCGGGCATGTGATGTATCAGAGCGCATTTTCAACTGCTGGAGTGACAGCTTCAATCACCGGGTAGAAGCCGACAGGGTGCGGCGGTTCGCCGATAACCTGGACATCTATCTGAACGAGCTGTGGCTGATGGTGAGCCGCTACCACGACTTCGTAGAGCAGTTCCACGAGGTGGCGGAGAAGGTGGAGCTGCCCACAGAGACCGTGGCGCAGTATAACAAGTTTGTGATGGAGTATAATGCGTTTGTCCAGGAGTTCCAGGACACCATCACCGAGCTCAAGAGCATCTCCCGGACCAGCATCG
>CAZZAU010000090.1:0-7079 GCA_964652725.1 uncultured Dehalococcoidaceae bacterium
AGAGGCCCCGAATCAAACAGATCGGGGCCTCTTCTTTTGCCTGAGATTATCTGGATTTGGCCCCGCTCTTGCTGCCCATGCTCTGGGTCACCCGGTCCAGAATCATGGCCAGGAGGACGATGGCCGTACCGGCCACGAATCCCCGCCCGATGTCAACCTGGCCCAGGGCCATGATTACCTCGCGCCCCAGCCCCCCGGCGGCTATCAGCGCCGCCAGCACCACCATGGACAGGGAGAGCATGATGGTCTGGTTCACCCCGGCCATGATGGAAGGCAGGGCCAGCGGCAGCTGCACCTTGAGCAGCAATTGCCGGCCGGTGGAGCCGAAAGTATGCGCGGCCTCGACCAGGTCTTTGGGAACCTGGCGAATGCCCAGGTTGGTTAGCCTTACCGAAGGCGGCACGGCAAATATCACCGTGGCGACGACACCGGGTACGGTGCCGATGCCGAAGAACATCAGGGCGGGTATGAGATAGACGAACGCGGGCATGGTCTGCATGGCGTCCAGCACCGGCCTCACCGCATTGTCCACGTGGTCGCTACGGGCGGCCAGAATGCCGACGGGTACACCCAGCATCAGCGAAACCAGCACCGCCGTGGCGATAAGCGCCATGGTCTCCATACACAGTGCCCACAGCCCCAGTGACAGGATGAGATACATGGCCAGGGCGCTGAAGATGGCTATCCGGATGCTGGCCAGCCGCCAGGCGAGAAGAGCGATAAATGCTACGGTTACCCACCAGGGCATCCAGAGCAGAAAGCTCTCCAGGTTATTCAACATGAAGGCCATGCCAATTCTGACGGCATCAAAAAACGGGTCCAGGGTGGCCAGGAGCCAGTCCATGCCGTCGTTGACCACCTGCGCTACCGGCAGTTTGTAGAAGCCCCCGCGGTAGTCATTCAGACCCCAGGCTGCCAGCAGGAGCAGTGCCGCCACTGCCGGCCAGAGAAAGTGGCGCCAGCGGCTGGTCTGCACCCTCTGCGCTATTTCATGGAGTGACTTGCTGTTTGCTGTCATCACTCGTCTCCTCTCCGCTTATGCCCAGCAGCAGCTCGGTGCGGGGTACCTCGCCTATGAGCCTTCCGTCAGCATCTATCACTGCGATGGGGTTCTCGCTGGCGGCCGCCAGGGGAATGGCTTCTTCAAGCGTCTGGTCCGGGCCGATGGCAAGGGCGTTCCCCTTCGCCATCTTGCTCAACCTGGCCACGCCTTCCTGGGCAGCCTGCCGGGCCTCGTCATAGGTAATCACTCCCCGCAGCCTCCTGCCCGGGTCCATCACAAAGGTATAGCCGATGCGTGCCTGTTTCATTTCGAGCATGGCCACCTTCGGTCCCTGCCAGCTATAAAGCGTTACCGCCGGTTCTTTCATGATGTTGCGCACCGGCACCACCTTGCTGCGGGGCACATCGCGCACGAACTCGGTGACATAATCGTCGGCAGGTCCTACCACTATCTCCTCCGGACTGCCTATCTGGACTACCTCCCCGTCCTTCATAATGGCGATGCGTTCGCCCATCTTGAGGGCCTCATCCAGGTCATGGGTGATAAAGACTATGGTCTTGTGGACTTCGGTGATGAGGTTAAGGAACTCGTCCTGCATCTGGCGGCGGATGAGCGGGTCCAGGGCGCTGAAAGCTTCGTCCATGAGCAGTATCTCCGGGTCCACGGCCAGTGCTCGCGCCAGGCCTACCCGCTGCTGCATACCTCCGCTGAGCTCGTGTGGGAAGCTGTTCTCCCATCCCTTGAGCCCCACCAGGCCGAGCACCTGCGAGGCTTTTTCCTGGCGCTCTTCTCTCTGCATCCCCTGAATTTCCAGGCCGTAAGCGACGTTATCAATGACCGGGCGGTGCGGAAACAGGGCGAAGTGCTGGAAGACCATGGAGAACTTGTGGCGGCGGGCCTCCCGGAGATGTGCTTCGGTCATGCCGGAAAGGTCGACGCCGTCCACCAGCACCTTGCCGTGCGTTGGCTCGATGAGGCGGTTCAGGCAACGCACGATGGTGGACTTGCCGCTGCCGGACAGCCCCATGATAACGAACACTTCTCCTTCGTTTATATCGAACGTCACATTTTTAACCGCCACCACGTGCCCGGTTTTCTCCAGGACCTCTTCTCTGGACAATCCCTCCTGGGCGAGCTCGTAGGCCTTCTGGGGGTTCGGGCCGAAGATTTTCCACACCTCCTGGCAGGAAATCTTGACCCGGGCGGGCTGCTGCGTTTCAAGTTCGTTCACTGCAACATTCAATATGGTTCTCCTGTCTGCGTAGTCTGCCGGGGGAGAGGGTACTTGTGAGACGGAAACGGCGCCAGCGAAAGACCTCCTGACCAGGCGCTGAGATTTACGGCCGGTAGTGCAAAAGTCATAATCTTATACCAAATATATGAGCTTTAGTCAAATCCGCAGAGGGAAAAACGGGGAAAACGGGATGGGTTGCGGGGTTTGACAAAAGGCTGCCGCCCGCTTAAAATGCCAGCACATTCACGGACAACTCGTTTGACGGAGGAAGGCAAATGAATTCGCCCACCGGGGAGAAAGAGCTCAGTTTTACGCCTGCCTACAGGCTGGCGGAGATGGTCCGCCGCAAGGAACTATCGCCGGTAGAGCTGATGGAAGCCACTTTGCGCAGGATAGAGGCGCTGAATCCGCGGTTGAACGCCTATCTTACCGTGGCCGCCGAGGAGGCGCGGCAGGCTGCCCGGGAGGCTGAAAATCTGCCCCGCTCCGGCGCGGCGCCGGGCCCGCTGCACGGCATACCGGTGGCCATCAAAGACCTGATTATGACCAGGGATATGCGGACCACCCAGGGCTCCCTGGTCTACCGCGACTTTGTGCCGGAGACCGAGGGGACCATGATGCAGCGCCTGCGGGCGGCGGGCGCTGTTATCATCGGTAAGACCAATACGCCGGAGTTCGGTTTCAGTTGCTGCACCGAGAACCGGCTTGGTGATGCCTGCCGCAATCCGTGGGATACCACGCGCAATTCCGGCGGCTCCAGCGGCGGCTCTGCGGCGGCCGTGGCCAGCGGTATGGTGCCCCTTGCCCAGGGCACCGACGGCGGCGGCTCCACCCGGATTCCTGCCGGGTGGTGCGGCGTCTACGGCCTGAAGGCGAGCTACGGGAGGGTGCCCAAGGACGTCCAGACATGGGGCGTTTCCCACGTTTCCTGCTGGGACCCGATGACGCGTAACGTTCGGGATGCGGCCCTGATGCTTAACGTTATGGCCGGCCCGGACGGACTGGACTACACCTGCATCAGGACGCGTCCGCCGGACTTCGTCAGGGCGCTGGAGGCCCGCCCCAGGAAGCTAAAAATCGCCTGGAGCCGGAACCTGGGATACGAGGTCAAAGTGGACGCGGAGGTTAGCGCGGCACTGGAGGAGGCGGTCAGGGTCTTTGCCGAGATGGGCCACGAGCTGGAGGAGGACGAGCCGGCCGTCAGCGAGCCCTTTGACCTGTGGGACGTATTGCTGGCATCACGCTTTGACATCTATCTGGACTCGCTTCTGGATAAACACGGCGACGAGATTGCGGACTACACGCGCATTGCCCTGACGTGCGCCCGCAGCCTGAGCGGGACCGAAGTGGCAGCGGCCTGGGCGCAGGTGGAGAGGCTGCGGGGCACCATACTGGACTTCTTCTACAAGTATGACCTGCTGCTGACCCCCACCACAGCCGTGACCGCCCCTCCCGTGGGAGAGAGGGCCCGGGGGAGAGGGAGGGGGTTTATCGACTGGGACTTTGCTCCCTTTAACTGCGCTTTCAACCTGAGCGGCAACCCGGCGGCATCCGTGCCCAACGGCTTCTCCTCGGCGGGGCTGCCCATCGGCCTGCAAATGGTGGGCCGCTATGGTGACGAGGTTACCGTGCTCCAGGCCTCGGCGGCCTTCGAGGCGGCCAGGCCCTGGGCGGACAAGCTGCCGCCGGTTTCGTAGCGGAAGAGCGCGGGACTAGAGCGCCGGCGCCGCGCCGATAAGCTCTGGCCAGAGTTCTTCTACCACCGGCTTTAGCCCGGTCATAACGTCATCCACCGCCTTGACCGCGGTATCGATGTCCTTCTGCGTCATCGGAGTGGACATAACGTACATACCGCGGGCCGCGGAGAAGACTCCTCGTTCTATCATCGCCAGGTAGTAGAGGTGCAGCAGGTCCTTGTTGGCCTCCCGTGCCGCCTTGCCGTCTATTACCGGCTTGTCGCTGAAGTGGACGTTCTGCAGCGAGCCGATGCCGGTGACTTGTCCCTTGATGTTGAGCCGCTTGAATATGGCCCGCACGCCGTCGGCAAAAGACTCACCGAGCTTATTGATATGGTCGATTTCCCCGGGCCCGAGCTGCTCCAGCGTGGCCACCCCGGCGGTGGCGGTCATCGGGTTGGCATTGAGCGTGCCGGCGTGATAAACCTTGTGTGCCTCCGGGTTGAAGAGCTGCATGATGTCTTCCCGCCCGCCGATGGCGCCCACCGGGAAGCCGCCTCCGATTATCTTGGCCATGGTGGTAAGGTCAGGCTTTATGCCGTAAAGTGCCTGCGTTCCTCCCCAGGCCAGCCTGAGGCTGATGACCTCGTCCAGTATCAGCAGCACCCCGTTGTCCCGGGTGACTTTGCGCAGATGTTCCAGATAGCCGTCGCGCGGCGGAATGCCACCCGCCGCACCCATGGCCCCCTCCACGATGACCGCGGCCAGTCTGTCCTTGTTCTCCACTATGGCCTTTTCCGCGGCCGCCTTGTCATTGTACGGCACCACTATGGAGTCCCCCTGTGCGCTTTTGGGGATGCCGGTGGCGTCGGAGGGGAATACCACCGGGTCATAGTTGCCGTGGTAGCAGCCGTCCGTCTTCAGCAGCAGGTCTTTGCCGGTGCAGCCCCTGGCCACGCGTATGGCCATCAGCACCGCTTCCGAGCCGGTATTGCCGAACCGTACCTTGTCCACGGAGTCCACCATATTGCAGAGGAGCTCCGCCCAGCGCACCACGGTGGGCACCAGCGCTCCCAGCGCGGTGCCCTGCGCCGCCTGTTCTCGCACCGCAGCCACCACTTTGGGATTGGCGTGACCCAGAATCATGGTGGTGTAGCAGTTGTGAAAATCGATGTACTCGTGGCCGTCGACATCGGTGAACCGGCAACCTGTCGCCTTGTCTATCCAGATGGGGTAGGGCTGGTACCAGATGGAGGTGCGGGTATCGCCCCCGGGCATGAATTTCTTTGCTTTCTCCAGCACCTCCAGTGATTTCCGGGACCGCTTGCGGTAGGCGGCCTCATATTGCCTGGTTACCTCGGCCAGGCGCTTTTCTCTGGTTGTGGTGGTCATGGCTTGGTTTCTCCTTTCCCCGGTAGAGCTATGCGGTTGTACTCATTGTATGATAAACGGACAGGCACTGGCAACAGACCGAATGGAGGAGGGCTGTTGCCCGGAGCCGACATTTCGGGTTATGATGGGGGAACAAAAACACATCGGGAGGAGTGTATGAAAGAGTTTCCCATTATTGACGCCCACATTCACCTGTGCCGGAATCTGGAAGAAGAGAAAAACTACTTTCCCATACCGGGCCTCAGAGACCGGGACCGCTGGGCCACGCCGGAAAGAATCACAGAGTATATGGACCGGACCGGCATCTCCCACATGGCTTTTATGATTTTGATACCGCGTCAGAAGAGGGCGCCGCTCTTCGAGAAAGCCAGGCTGGGCGAGCTGCCCGAGGGGCAGAGGGAAGGGCGAAGAAAAGAGCTCAGCGCACAGATTGTGGCGCTGCAGCGGGAGATGAACGAGTGGGGCTGCGGGGTGGGGCGCCGCATCCCCAGGCTGCTGCCTTTCATTGGCATGTCCAATGACTTCAGTCCGCAAGAGGCTGCGGAAGAGGTGGCGCTGCGGGCCAGCCAGGGGGCCAGGGGGGTGAAAATGCATCCCGGGCAGTTCTCACATTACGTGGACGACGAGGGGCTATGGCCGATGTATGAAAAATGCCAGGAGCTGGGCTTGCCGGTTCTTGCCGATTCCGGTCCGTGGCCCCATTCCCATCTGGTTTTGATGTATCCCAATCCGCTGGGTTTCAAGCTGCACGAGCCCAACCCGGACTACGCCGAACCGAAGGACTGGGCCAGGGTGCTGGAGGCGTTTCCACGTTTGACGGTAATTCTGGCCCACCTGGGCTCCGCCTGGTGGGACGAGCGGGTGGAGCTGGCGCGGACATATCCGAATATCTACTTTGATACCTCGCAGGGGTTCTCGGCGCCGGACCGCCTGCCGGTGGTGGCCCACCGCAGCCTGGCGGAGGAGGATGCAGTGCGCATTTTCCGCAAGATAGGCGTGGACAGGATAATCTTCGCCACCGATTTTCCGGGCATCGCACCCCAGCCCCAGCTAGAGCAGATACTGCGGCTGCCTCTGACCGGCGAGGAGAAGGAGAAAATCCTGGCGGAAAACGCCCGGCGCATCCTGAAAATAGGATAGAAGAAAGAGAATACGAGCGGGCGGGGAGGCAGGGCGCGGTGTAAGTGCGGTGCCCTGCCTCCTATGCTTTACATAAAAACTAGGCGCCCAGCAGCGACTTCATTTCGTCGATGTTCTTTTTGAGGCCGTCCAGCTTGCCGTCGATGACGTAGCCCAGCATGAACAGGGTGTAGCCCTCTTTGGCCCACTTGGCCAGTCCCTTGACACCGAAGCCGCCGATGCCCGCCACTTTGCCTGTCTCCTTGCACGTGCGGATGATTTTCCTGAGCTGTTCCTCCACCGCGGGCATGACCACTAGCTCCGAGCGCAGTGCTTTGGGCGGAATATCGCCCATATCAATAACCAGGTCGTTGGTGCCCACGATGGTCCCGGTTACCCCGTCCAGGTTGAGGATGTGGCGCAGGTTGTTGACGCACTCCACGCTCTCTGTTTGCGGGAAGAGCACCACGTTATCGTTGACATAGTCCATAATCTCGCGCAGGGGCATGTCGGCGATGTTCTGTCCGTCCAGCAAGTAGGGGCTCATGCCGATGCCCGAGCCGCGGTGCCCTGTGGGCGGGAAGTAGCACTGGTTGATGGCATGCAGCGTTTCCTGCACATTGTCCACTCCGGGCACCATCAGGCCGTTGACGCC
>CAZZAU010000091.1:0-7075 GCA_964652725.1 uncultured Dehalococcoidaceae bacterium
GCATGCATAAGGCACGCCGCCAGCGTTTATCCTGAGCCGGGATCAAACTCTCCGACCCAAACAACTTACTGACTTAGAACCTTCCTTCCGCTATCCAGTTGTTAAGGTGCTCTGTGCTGATTCCTCAGCGCAAGAATAATAATATCACAGCCCCAATCCTTTGTCAACACCGGTCCCACTTGTCTCCGGACCGCCGTTGCGGTATTATCGGGTTACCGTGACTGTCAATATTATATCAACCGCGCGGCTAGCGCGCAACCTGCAAACGGCGTACATCGGCAGGGTTATCAGCTATTATCCGCGGCTCACCTCAACAATGGAAGCGGCCCGGGAAAAGGCCCGGCACGGGGCGGCGGGGGGCACGGTCATCCTGGCCGGAGAGCAAGTGGGCGGGAGGGGCCGGATGGGGCGGAGATGGATATCCCCACCGGGAAGCCTCTCCCTTTCCGTCATCCTGTACCCTTCCCTGGCCCGGATGCAATGTCTGGTAATGATGGCGGCGCTGGCCGCTGCCAGGAGCATCGAACAGGTCTCCGAGGTAGGCACCGGGCTCAAGTGGCCCAATGACGTGCTCACCAGGGGCAAAAAAATTTGCGGCATCCTTGTTGAGAGCGAGCTGCGCGGCAATGCGGCCGCCTGTGCCCTCGTCGGCATCGGCATAAACGTGAACTTCACCGCGGCCGCTTTCCCCGAGGTCGCCGGCTTTGCCACCACCCTGGCCGATGAGCTGGGCAGAGAAGTCCCCCTGGATGACCTGGCCGGACGCCTGCTGGCCGAGCTGGACAGCCTGTACGGGCTACCGGCGGCCGCCATCTACCGTGAGTGGCGGGACCGGCTGGAGACTCTGGGCAAGCAGGTTACCGTGACCTCGGGCAAAACCGTATTACAGGGCACCGCCGAGTCCGTAAACGAGGACGGCAACCTGCTTGTGCGCCGCAAAGACGGCACCCTGGCCCGCGTGATTGCCGGAGAAGTCAGTCTCCGCTAGAGACCGCTACTTCTTTTCCCCGCCACCGAACCGCTCCAGAACCCGGAGGAACTCGATGGGTATGGGGAACAGGGTGGTGCTGTTCTTCTCCGCGGCTATTTCGGTGAGCGTGGACAGGTAGCGCAGCTGGATAGCCGTCGGTTCCCGGCCGAGCACGTGGGCGGCCTGGGCCAGCTTCTCCGAGGCCTGCAGCTCGCCTTCGGCGTGGATGATCTTGGCGCGCCTCTCTCTTTCCGCCTCCGCCTGTGCCGCCATGGAGCGCTTCATCTCCTCGGCAAGCTCGACCTCCTTGATCTCCACCGTGCTGACCTTTACCCCCCAGGGGTCGGTGTGCTCATCGATAATCTTCTGCAGCATCTGGTTCAGCTTTTCCCGCTGCGCCAACAGCTCATCAAGCTCGGACTGGCCCAGCACGTTGCGCAGCGTGGTCTGGGATATCTGCGAGGTTGCCCTGATGTGATCCAGGACCTTGACCACGGAGGCCTCAGGGTCGACCACCCGGAAATAGATCACGGCGTTCACCCTTACCGTAACGTTATCCTTGGTGATTACTTCCTGCGAAGGGACGTCCATGGTGACCACACGCAGGTCCACCTTCACCATACGGTCCACGAAGGGTATGATGAGAAACAGCCCCGGCCCTTTGGCCCCGATGAGACGCCCGAGGCGGAAGATAACGCCCCGCTCGTATTCGGCCACTATCTTGATGGCCATGGAAAGAAAGATGAGCACTACAAAAGCGATAATCAGGACAGCAATTATGTTCATCCATTCACCTCCTTTGTCCTTCTTTGGTGACTACCAGTCTCAAGCCTTCGACTTTGGTGATAACTACCTCCTCTCCTATCTTTGCTTTGCCGTTGTCCAGAACGGCCGCCCAACGTTCCCCCTCCACCAGTACCGTTCCTCGTGGGTCCAGCGGGGTGACAACCTGAGCCATCCTGCCGATGAGGTCTTCCCTCCCGGCAGACACCGCCTTGCGATGAGCGCGGATGCTGAACACTGTGGCCAGAGCAATGAAACCCGCCAGCCCGATGATGACCAGAACTACCAGCCAGACGTCTATGCTAAACAAAGAGCCTCCTATTCCTGCTTTTTCTTCACCACGTGCAGGACCAGTCCGTCCAGCCGGGTGATGGTCACGTCCTCGCCAGGCCCGATGATGCCCTCGTCCGAGATTGCTGACCAGCGCTCCCCTTTGAAGAAGACGGTGCCTTCAGGGTCCAGCGCCGTTCTGGTTACCGCGCGTTTTCCCAGCAACTCTTCACGGCCGGTGGTGGCCTGCCTGCGGTGGGCGCTGATGGCCCGGTTTACCACGAAGGTAAACACGGCGGCAACGGCAATGGTGACCCCGGCGATAAGCCGGGGGTCCACCCTGAACACGGGGGACGCCCCCTGAAACAGGATGAGCGCGCCTACAACCAGAGCCGCCACTCCTCCCACGGTGAACAGGCCGAAGGTGGGAGTCAGCGCTTCGCCGATGAACAGCCCGAAGGCCAGCACGATAAGCAACACCCCGGCCCAGTTTACCGGCAGGACGCCCAGAGCGTAAAAAGCCAACAACAGGCTTATGGCGCCCACCACACCGGGGAAGATGAGACCGGGACTAAAGAGTTCCACCATGATGCCCAGCGTGGCCAGGCTGAGCAGGAGAAAGGCGATATTGGGGTCGGCGATGGCGTAAAGAAAGTCTTCGATGAGGTTCATATCCACAAAGTTGATAACGGCGCCGCCAGTATCCAGGGTGATTTCCTGGCCGCCAATAAGCGTCACCTGCCTGCCGTCAAGCTGGGAGACCAGGGCGCTAAGGTCAGGGGCAATCATATCCACCACGTTCAGTTGCAGCGCTTCCTGGGAGCCGGAGGATATCCCCTCCCTGACCGCCCTCTCCGCCCAGTCGGCGTTCCGGTCATGTCTGCTGGCCAGGTCCCTTATATAGGCGATGGCATCGTTGAGGATTTTTCGCCGCATCTCTTCCGACATCTGGGCCTCGCCGTCGCCCATCGCCACCGGGGTAGCGGCACCTATGGCGGTATTGGGAGCCATAACCGCCACGTGAGCGGCCAGGGTTATGTAGGCGCCCGCGGAGGCGGCCCTGGCCCCTGCCGGGGCAACGTATACCACCACCGGCACTCTGGCGTTGATAATCTCCTGGATGATATCCCGCATCGCGGTATCAAGGCCACCCGGCGTATCCAGCTGGATAATGACAGCGGTGGCACCGGTTTCTTCCGCCTGCTCGATGCCGCGGCGGACATAGTCCGTCAGCACCGGATTAATGGTACCTTTTACGGTGAGCACATCGATCCTGGGTGTAGCCTGGGCCCGGATAGGAACGGTGATGACAAGAAACAGGCCTATGACCAGTATCAGCGCACGTATTACGCGGGGCATTAACCACCTTCTGCTTATTACGCTATTTACTATATTATCTTTTCGGCAGCAAAAATACAACGCATCAGCAGGCTACTTCTCCTCTTTTCCGCTCAGGTTGAAGCAGCGGCTGGAATTGGTGTAAAATTGAGCATCATTATGAGAGTGCAGCGGTGTAAAGGGAGCCGGGACCTGACCCCTGCCGATATGGTCAGGTTCCGTCATATTGAGGGCACTTTCCGGGAATGCTGTTCCCGGTGGGGGTATCGCGAGGTGAAGACGCCCACCATCGAGTACCTGCACCTGTTCACCTCGGCAGGCACCCTCACCCCCGGCATGCTGGAAAAAGTGTACTCCTTTTTGGACTGGGATGGCTGGAGCGGGGAGCGGGTTGTGCTCAGGCCGGACGGCACCATACCCATCGCCCGGCTTTACATCGAAAGCATGCGCCGGGGCCTGGCCAGACTATGCTACGTCACCAACACTTTCGCCTTCGAGGAGACGGGCAAAAAGACCAGGGAGAGGTGGCAGTGCGGGGTGGAGCTCATCGGGGCGAACTCGGCGCTTGCTGATGCCGAGCTTATCCTTCTGGCGCAGGCAGTCCTGCAGGAGCTGAGCCTGGAAGGTCTTGAGCTGAGGCTTTCACACGCCGGGCTGATCAAGGCGCTGCTGTTGAGGCTGGGGCTGAACCCGGAAGAGCAGGCCCGGATATTCGACCGCATACTGGACGGCGATGAGAATGCCCTGGCCGAGCTCAAGACCGGCAAGACCGCGCTGGACAGCGTCCTGTTCCCGCTGCTGCACGTGAAGGGACAGTCACCGGGCTTTCTAAAGAATTTGCGGGCGCTATCCGCCGGCACGGTGCCGGAATTTGCGCCATACCTGGACAATTTCATCAATGTGGTCAGCGTGCTGGAGGACCTGGGCTGCCGGTACCGCATAGATATCGCTTCCGGGACCGGCTTCGAGTACTATACCGGGATTATCTTCCAGTTCTACTTTAACGGCGTCAAGGTGGCGGGCGGAGGACGCTATGACGCGCTCATCCCCGCCATGGGAGGCGGCGATATCCCGGCGTCAGGCTTCGCTCTGTACGTCGAGCCGCTGATGGAGCTGGCCGGGCCCTACCCGCCAGCGGAGATTGAGAAGAAAGCCATCCAGGTGAAGAGAGGGGAGTCCGCACCGTGGGGAGAAGTCTTCAACGCGGCGGGCAGACTGCGCCGGGACGGGTACGTGGTCGAGCTTGACCTGGGAGCGGAGAGCCCGGGTCTGAAATGGGGCCTGGAGGTCCGGGGCAGCGAGCCCCGTTTTCTGCTGTATTACATATCCGGCGGGCGCCGGAGAGAAGCGGGCAGCCTGGACGAGGTCCTGGCCTTGCTGGAGGCAGGGAGTGGTGCTGAAAATCGCCCTGCCTAAAGGCCGCCTTATGGGGCAGACGGCCGCGCTCCTGGAAAAGGCGGGCTGGGGGATGGAAGGTTATCATGAAAAAGCCCGCTTCTATCATCTGGACTCGGCCCGCTTCCCGGATATCTCGGCCAAGATATTCCACGAAAGGGACATCCCCATCCAGGTATCCATCGGCAACTATGACCTGGGCATCTGCGGCGGGGACTGGATTGAGGAGTTACGGGTCAAATATCCCAGCAGTGCCCTGGTCAAGGTACGGGAGCTGGGCTACGGGGCCGGAAGCCTGTATATGACCGGCGGATTTCCGGCAACACGGGACACTGGCAACAAAGCTATCCGCATCGTCAGCGAGTATCCCAACCTGGCGGAGTCCTACGCGCTCAAGAAACGGCTGAGCCGGTTCAGCATTTTTCCGGTATGGGGGGGCGCGGAAACCTATCCTCCGGAGGACGCTGACCTGGCCCTTGTCCGGGCCCGCAGCCTGGCCGAGCTTACACGCAGCGGTTTGGAACCCGCGGGCAAGGTGCTCGATTTCGGCGCAGAACTCATTGTCAACAGAACTAGCTGGGAGTCCAGAGACCTGAACCGGGTGCTGGCCTCCATCTGCGACTGCGCCGGGCCGCCGACTGAGGTCTTCGCGGAGGAGGCGGCGCCGTCATCAGAGGCCACCCCCCCGTTTTCGCCGGCGAGCGGCGGCAGCGTCCGCCTGGCCCTGCCGGATGGCCACCAGCAGGAGGCGATGATAGAACTGCTGAACAAAGCGGGAATAAGGATGGAAGACTACCCCTCCGCCTGCGGCAACCGCCGCCCCGGCATCAACCTGGAGGGTGTGGCGGTCAAGGTGATACGGCCGCAGGATATGCCATTGCAGGTGGCAAACGGTAACTTTGACCTGGCCATCACCGGGAAGGACTGGCTCCTTGACCACCTCAGCCAGTTTCCCGGCAGCCCGGCAAAGGCACTGCTGGACCTCAAGCTGGGCTGGGTGCGGGTGGTGGCCGTGACTGCCCAGGATATGCCGGCCGTGGACGTGTACGGCCTGCGGCGGCTGGTGGCGGAGAAGGGTCTCTCCCTGCGCGTAGCTTCCGAATACGTGAACATAGCGGACAAGTATGCCCGCGATAACCACCTGGGACAGTACCGCATCATCCCCACCTGGGGGGCCACCGAGGCCTTTCTGCCCGATGATGCCGACCTGCTCATCGAGAACACGCAGACCGGGAGCACCATCGCCCGGCACAACCTGAAGATAATCGATACCCTGTTCGAATCGACGGCCTGCCTCATCGGCCACGGGCGCGCCCGGCCCGGCCGCCAGAAGGCGGCCATAACAAAGTCCATCGTTAAGATGCTGCGCGCCGCCGCGGAGGGTATCTAGGTGGAGATAATACGGGGCTTTTCCGCGGCCAGGGCAGCCCTGACCCGGCGGGCAACCCCGGTCTCCTTTCCCGTCTCCGCCGCCCTAAAACAGCGGCTGCAGGATATGTTCGGCACCCCAGACCCGGAGCAAGCGGTGAGACGGATAATAGACCGGGTGCGGGAGAATGGTGACAAGGCCATTCTTGGGGTGACCCGGAAGATAGACGGCATAGAGCTAGCCTCGCTGGAGCTGGACAAAAAAGAGATAGCCAGTGCTCGCCGGAAACTGGACGCCGGCTTGCTGTCCGCCCTTGAGCTTGCGGCCGGGCGCATCAGGCAGTTCCATCAAAGACAAAAGGAAAACCTCTGGCGTGAACTCCACGGGGCGGATACCGGGCAGCTTGTCCGCCCGCTGGAAAAAGCCGGACTCTACGTGCCCGGAGGCACCGCAGCCTATCCTTCCACGGTGCTGATGACGGCCATCCCGGCCCGGGTGGCGGGGGTGAAGCAGGTCATTGTGGCAACGCCGCCCTGTCCTGACGGCACCGTCTCGCCGGCAACTCTGGCGGCGGCGGACGTGGCCGGCGTGGACCGCGTTTTCCGCGCCGGCGGAGCGCAGGCCATCGCCGCCCTTGCCTTCGGCACGGAGTCAGTCCCGCAGGTGGACAAAATCTGCGGGCCGGGGAATATCTTCGTGGTGCTGGCCAAGAAGCTGGTCTACGGCACGGTGGGCATAGACGGTCTGCACGGCCCCAGCGAGGTGCTCATCATCGCAGATGAAAGCGCCAACCCGGGACTCTGCGCCGCTGACCTTCTGGCGCAGGCCGAGCATGACCCCCTGGCCACAGCCGTCCTGGTTACAACCTCCTCCCGGCTCGCCGGTGAGGTCAACCGGGAACTGGGGATACAGGCGGAAGCCCTGCCCCGCCGCGAAATCGCGACGCAGTC
>CAZZAU010000092.1:0-7060 GCA_964652725.1 uncultured Dehalococcoidaceae bacterium
AGAGCAGGAGTTCTTCCATTCCAAGGGCTACTCGAATGACCCCAAGCGCTGTCCGGAGTGCCGCAGGGCACGCAAGACAGAGCGTGACGGCGGCAGCAGCTACGGGGCACCGCGCCAGATGTACCCCGCCACCTGTGGCGAGTGCGGCAAGAGCACCGAAGTTCCGTTCCAACCCCGCGGTGACCGGCCAGTCTACTGCAGCGATTGTTTCCGCAAAGTTCGCCCGAGATAAGTGAGGTTTTAGTCATCCGCCGCATCCGGGTTTGATAACAGGCCCTGGTGCGGCGGTGGCGAATTCTTATGTCTATAATTGTATCCATACATCACGGGGAATCACAAGAAGCACTGTTACGCCGCTTTCAGCGCACAGTGCAGATGAGCGGCGTCCTGCGGGAGGCCAAGGCAAGCCGTCACTTCGTGTCAAAAGGTGAGGCCGCCCGCATAAAAATCAAAAAGAACGCCCGGCGGAGACGTCGACGGGAGTAACCAGTCCCGGGATGGAACCGGGCGGGGAAAGGAAAAAAATATGAAAATCTACGTGGGAAATCTACCCTTCGACGTTACCGAGGACGAGCTCTCGGCGGAATTCGGCGCCTTTGGCACAGTGGAATCCGTGGCTATTCCTGCCGACAGGATCAGCGGACGGCCCAGGGGTTTTGCCTTTGTGGAAATGCCGTCCAAGGCCGAGGCCGAGGCGGCTATCGCCGGTCTTAACGGCAAGATGTTGAATGGCCGGACCATCGTGGTCAACGAGTCCCGTCCTCGCACCGAGGGTGGTGGCGGTGGTGGCAACCGGAGGAGTGGCGGCTACAGTAGCGGATACGGTGGCGGTGGCTATGGTGGTGGCAGGGGTGGCCGCTCTGGCGGTGGTGGCAGGCAGCGCAGGTATTAGTTCCGGGCTGTCTCGCAACTGCGTGCGTCTTTGCTGTCTTCCATCACGGGCTGGGAAAGTAACCGGTCGGTGAAAGGAGGTGCCATGAACATCTATGTGGGCAACCTGTCACTTGAGACAACCGAAGACGAGCTGCGCAAAGAGTTCACGGAATTTGGCGAAGTAATAGCTGTTACCATCATGAACGACAGGCACATCGGCAGCGGGCAACCGAGGGGCTATGGGTATGTTGAAATGCCCTCGAAGTCCCAGGGCACAACCGCAATCGCCCACCTGGAAGGGAAAAAGCTCAGGGACCGGATTATCAGCGTGGTTGAAGCCCTGCCCCTGTCGAATAAAGGCGGGACACATTCCCGCGATGTCAGAAATGGCAATCGGTACAGTAGTAAAAGAAAAAGAGGATACCTGTTCAACTGAGCACCTGTCAGCAGGTATGTGACGACCAGTATCTTCCTGAGGAGTTTAATGAATTTCGACACCTTTAATTTCCATCCGAGCATCATGGCCGGTGTGCGTGCGCTCGGTTTTTCGACACCCACATCCATACAGATGGAAGCCATTCCTCCCATTATGCAGGGACGGGACGTCATCGGCCTGGCCCAGACCGGGACAGGCAAGACGGCGGCTTTCGCGCTGCCCATCCTAGAGCGGCTGCGCCCGGGTTCCCGCGGGCACATACGGGCGCTGATAGTATCGCCCACCCGCGAGCTGGCAGAACAGACCTGTGAGGCCATAAACAGCCTGGGGGGCAGGACCGGGTTGCGGGGCGTTACCGTCTTCGGCGGGGAAAACATGGAACAGCAAATCCTGAGCCTGCGCAATAATCCGGAGATAGTGGTGGCGTGCCCGGGGCGGCTGATTGACCACCTGTGGAAGGGCACCATCAGCCTATCCAAACTGGAAATTCTGGTCATTGATGAAGCAGACCGGATGCTGGATATGGGCTTCCTGCCCGATATCCGCAATATCCTGGCCTGCATCATGAACAAGCGGCAGACTCTGCTGTTCTCGGCGACTATGCCCGCCGGTATCCGGCGTCTGACCCGGGAAATCCTGCATGAGCCGGTGACGGTGCAGGTGGACCGGCAGCTACCGGCGAAGACGGTATCCCATGCTCTGTACCCGGTGCAGCAGCACCTCAAGACTGGCCTGCTGAAGCAGATCCTGGACACCACCGAAACCGATTCGGTACTCGTGTTTACCCGCACCAAGCACCGCGCAGAGCGGGTGGCGCAGCAACTGGTAAGGGCGGGCTACCGGGTTACCTCGCTGCAGGGAAACCTGTCCCAGAGCCAGAGGCGGTCCGCGCTGGCCGGTTTCCGCAGCGGCTCGGTAAAGATTCTGGTGGCGACCGATATCGCTGCCCGGGGTATCGATGTTCTGAGTATTTCCCATGTCATCAACTACGACATGCCGGAGAGCACCGATGACTACATCCACCGCATCGGCCGTACTGGCCGGGTCAACAAGAGCGGTGATGCCCTGACCTTTGTTACGAGCGCCGATGCGGAAAAAATACGCGCTCTTGAGCAGCTTCTAGGCGCGCCGCTGGAGCGTATGAAGCTGAAGGAATTCGACTATACCACGCCCGCGCCGGAAAGAGAATCCGGCCCGTCATACCGTCCGTCATACCGGCCGCAGCGTGTCTCGCCTGGGCGGGGGACAGCCCGGCAAACTGCAACAAGATAGAGTTGTCTTTACGGGCCCGCGGGAACAAACGCCCGCGGGCGGATGCGGCCCCGTGAGTCTGCTGCTTGTGGCCTCCTTATGAGGTCGTTTATCAACCCCTCACTCTTTGCTTTTTAATCCCCGCTTGTATTTTCCCTTTACAAAAGGGGGAAATTGGGTGGCGCACTCTTGAAAATGCAGACCGGGAGGTTCCGGGCAATCTCGCCATATCGTATTTGACGCAGGGTGGTCGGCCGGCTAAAATGGGCGGAAGAGAGTTATGATATGGAATACGCTGCCAGACATCCAGCGGAGCTCAGGGCGCTTATCCGCCGCGGCGAACTGGTCCGCCCCACCTGCGGGCTGGCCGGCGAATTCACTCAGGCCAATCTGGTTATCGTGCCTCGTGAGTTCGCCTTTGATTTTTTCCTGTTCTGCCAGCGCAACCCGAAGCCGTGTCCGCTGCTGGAGGTGCTGGAACCGGGCAAGACCGAGCCGCACCTGATGGCGCCCGGCGCTGATATACGCACGGATATCGGTCTGTACCGCGTTTACCGGGATGGGAAACTGGCCAGTGAGGAGCAGGATATTACGGCGTACTGGAATGACGGCCTGGTATCCTTTTTGCTCGGTTGCAGCTTCACCTTCGAAGCGGCGCTGCTGCGCGCCGGCATCGCCCTCCGCCACATCGAGGAAGATAAAAACGTCTCCATGTATGTCACGTCCGTCCGGACCGAGCCCGCGGGCATCTTCTCCGGGCCGCTGGTAGTATCCATGCGTCCCATTCGTCTGAGCGGAGTGGTCCGGGCGGTACAGGTAACCTCGCGTTTTCCTTCCGTCCACGGCGCTCCCGTACACATCGGTGAGCCGGGTAGAATCGGCATCACGGACCTTTCCCGTCCGGACTACGGCGATGCTGTTGACATCAAGGATGATGAGACGCCGGTCTTCTGGGCTTGCGGCGTTACTCCTCAGGCGGTGGCCCTGAACTCCCGTCCCCCTCTGATGATAACCCATTCTCCCGGCCATATGTTTATCACCGACATCCCCAATGAAACCCTGGCGGTGTTCTAGGCAAACCGGAGACATGGAGATGGTCAGACGAATAGATTTCAACTGCGACCTCGGGGAGAGCTTCGGCGCCTACCGGCTGGGCGATGATGAGCGGATTATGCCCTACATCTCTTCGGCCAATATCGCCTGCGGCTTTCACGCCGGCGACCCCCTGTGGATGCGGAAAACGGTAAGCGCGGCGGAGCGGATGGGGGT
Organism: uncultured Dehalococcoidaceae bacterium; assembly: GCA_964652725.1. GTDB lineage: Bacteria > Chloroflexota > Dehalococcoidia > Dehalococcoidales > RBG-16-60-22 > CAZZAU01. The sequence continues at coordinate 3,830 of CAZZAU010000092.1, forward strand.
AGCCATAGGGGCCCATCCTGGCCTGCCTGACCTTCCGGGTTTCGGCAGAAGGGAGATGAGAATCACCCCGGAGGAGGCCAGAGACTACGTCGTCTATCAGGTGGGAGCCCTCCAGGCATTCACCCGCGATAAGCGATTGCAGCATGTCAAACCCCACGGTGCGCTTTACAATATGGGTGTGTCCAGCGGGACCATAGCCCGCGCTGTGGCCGAAGGCATCAGGCAGGTGGACGACCGGCTGGTACTGGTGGGGCTGGTGAACTCGCTGTGGATACAGGCCGGTGAGCAGGCGGGGCTCAGGGTGGCTCGCGAGATATTCGCTGACCGCGCCTTTAACGCTGATGGCTCCCTGGTGCCCAGAAGCCAGCCCGGGGCGATTATTGAGGAACCGGAAGAGCTGATTGCGCGCAGCCTGAAGATGGTGCTGGAGGAAAAGGTAACCGCGGTGGATGGCCGGGAGATTCAGGTCAAAGCGGATACTATCTGTCTGCACGGCGATACTCCGGGAGCGGTGGGGCTGGCCCGCAAGCTCAGGGAGAGGATGGAGGCGGCGGGGGTGACGGTAGCACCCCTGGGCAGCTTCGTCCAGTTATGATGTACCGGCGGCCCCGGTTTCTGCCCGGGGGGGACCGGTCACTATTTGTGGAACTGGGGAATGCTATAGACCCCGCCATCAACCGCCGGGTGCGCCGCCTGATGCTGGCCATTGAAAAGAGGCGGGTGCCGGGGGTGGTCGAGGCTGTCCCCGCCTATCGCTCGCTGCTGGTATATTTCGACCCGCGGCGGACAAACACGGAGACCTTGCAGCAAGCTATCGCCGGTCTGAGCGAAGGCGCGGACGAGAATGACTTGCCGCCGCCGAAGCTGCTGGAGATACCCACCCTTTACGGCGGAGACTGCGGCCCGGACCTCGAGTTACTGGCTGCGCATAACCGCCTGAGTCCGGACGAGGTCATACGGATACATGCCGGCACACCTTACCTCATCTATATGCTGGGCTTCATGCCCGGCTTTCCTTACCTGGGAGGCATGTCCACCAGGATAGCCGCGCCGCGGCTGGATACGCCTCGCAGCAGGGTGGCGCCGGGCTCGGTGGGCATTGCCGGCAATCAGACCGGCATCTATCCAATGGCCAGCCCCGGTGGCTGGCGCATCATTGGCCGCACACCGCTGAAGCTGTTCGACCCCTGTCGCGAGCCGCCCGTCCCGTTCCAGGCCGGAGACAGCCTGGTATTCGTGAGCATTTCCCCGGAAGAATACGCGCAGATAGAGGAAGCGGTGGAGCAGGGAAAATACCGGGTAAAAGAGCGAACGGTGAATGCTGATGGAGACCTTTGAGGTCATCTCCCCCGGGCCGCTGACAATGGTTCAGGACGCGGGGAGATACGGCTACCAGCGGTACGGCGTGCCCCATTGCGGGGCGCTGGATGATTACGCCTTCCGTGCGGGCAACATACTGGCAGGCAACCGCGAGAACGCGGCCTCGCTGGAGATTACGCTGTCCGGCTGCCGGTTGCGTGTTCTCAGGGATACTGTCGTGGCCATCACCGGTGCTGACCTGGCCCCGGCACATAATGGCCAGCCCGCCCCGATGTGGCAGGCGTTGGGTGTTAACAAGGGGGATGTTATCTCTTTTCCAGGGCTGGTCAGCGGCTGCCGTGCCTATCTCGCGGTGGCAGGGGGTATAGCTGTCCCCCTCGTGATGGAAAGCGCCTCCACCTGCCTCAAAGCAGGCATTGGCGGGATGGACGGGCGCGCTTTGCGCAGGGGAGATGTACTCCGCAGCGGCGGGCCGGTGCGCGTTGCTGCGGGGGCCCGCGTTCCGGACGGCCTCATCCCCGTCTACCCCGGACAGGTTGAGCTCCGCGTGATGCAGGGGCCGCAGGATGGTTTATTTACCCCGGAAGGAATCCGCACTTTTCTCAGTGCTGAATACGAGGTCTCGGCACAGGCAGACCGTATGGGCTACCGCCTGGAAGGGCCTGCCATAGAGCACCGGGGTGGGGCGGACGTTATCTCAGACGGCATACCGACGGGCGCGGTGCAAGTGCCCGGTGACGGGCTGCCCATTATCCTGCTGGCTGACCGTCAGACCACCGGCGGCTACGCAAAAATCGCCACCGTCATCAGCGCTGATATTCCGGTAATCGCCCAGGCCAGGCCCGGCGCCAGAGTGCGCTTCCAGGTGGTGGATGGGGTGGCGGCCAGGACTGCCTGGCAGGAATATGAGGGGCGTATCAGCCTGATAAGGAAGGCGCTGCTCGAAGCCGGTAAAGAGAAACCCCGTAATCGCCGCAGCTAAATCACGGGGTTCTCAGTTTACTTACTCCACCCGTCAGGTCCTGACAGGGCGAGATATGGCTAACGTATCATCTGGCTTGGAAGCCAGGTGATTATCTCGGGGAACAGGATGAACAGCAAAAGGCCGACGATGATGAGCCCCACGTGGGGCAGTACGCCTTTCACGATGTCTCCCATGCTGATACCCAGCTCCGGGGCACAGGCGCCGCGGCAGATGAAGATACCGGAGGCGAAGGGCGGCGTCATGAATGCCATCTGCAGGTTGATGCATACCATAATGGAGAACCATAGGATGCCGAATCCTGCGTCCTGGGCAATGGGAGTGATGATGGGCACCATAATGTATACGATGCCTATCCATTCGATGAACATGCCCATAATGAAGATGATGAACATGATGATGGCGAAGACGCCCCACCTGCCGCCGGGAGCGGCCATGATGATGTTGGACATCACCTCCCGGCCGCCGCCGCCCAGGAAGACGGCGGTGAAGGCAACCGCCATGGTCACGATGAGGAAGATGAAGCCGCAGGCCCGCATCGTGACCAGCGCCGTCTCTTTGAGCACCTTCCAGCTGAACCGTTTGTAGGCGATGGTCAGCAGGGTGGCGGCGAAGGCGCCGACCCCGGCCGCTTCCGTGGGCGGGGCTATGCCCAGAAAGATAACGCCCAGCACCGCGAGAATCAGCGCGGCAATGGGAACCACGGAGATGGCCAGCAGGTAGGTCTTTCGCCAGAAGGGCACTTTCCGCTCTTCGACGGGGACCCCGGGCGCTATGGACGGCTGCAGGTAGCTGCGAATAAGAATATAGATGACGTACAGGCTGGACAGGGTGAAGCCGGGCAGGAAGGCGCCGAAGAAAAGCTGCCCTACCGAGATGCCAGCCATCGGGCCGTAAAGCACCAGCATGATGCTGGGGGGTATGAGTAT
>CAZZAU010000093.1:0-7007 GCA_964652725.1 uncultured Dehalococcoidaceae bacterium
GGATGAACTGGTCCCCGGACTGGCCGCCGCAGATACCCTGCTCTACGCCATCGACGTGAAGTTCTATTCTTACCGGCCGGAACTGAGTTCCAACCTGGAGACCGAGGTCAAGAACCTGTTCTGCGCCGGCGATGGCGCCGGGGTCAGCCGGGGCCTGATACAGGCCTCCGCCTCAGGTGTGGTCGCCGCCAGGGAAATCATGAGAAGGAGAGCAGCCTGATATGCAAACCATCAGCCTCAAGACCGGCGCCAGAATCGGGTTCCTGGACATTACCGGCAATGTCCAGGAGATAGTCAACGCCAGCGGGGTGAGAGACGGCTTCTGTCACGTCTTCGTGCCCCACACCACCGCCGGCGTCACCCTGAATGAGCACGCAGACCCCAGCGTGGTAGACGACATCGGCGACCGCCTGGATGCTCTGGTGCCCCAGACCGGCCGCTATCACCATACCGAAGGCAATGCCCCCGGCCACATCAAGGCCAGTCTGGTGGGCAATTCCGTAGCCGTGTTTGTCGAAGGCGGCAGGCTGGTGCTGGGAACCTGGCAGGGGGTGTTCTTTTGCGAGTTCGATGGCCCCCGCACCCGCAAGGTCCTGGTCAAAGTAACAGCAGACAAAGGATGAAACCGGCTAACGCCTGGCCGTCCGGTGACGGACGCTGCTGCCGCTGGCGATATCCGGGCCGGGAAAATCAGATTTCTGTGCTCGCGGCCTCACCTTGCAGTTCCGCCCCACCCTGATGCCTTCAGGCACTCTGGCACGTTTGCCCACCAGCGTGATGCCCGTGCTCAGGTATTCCGGCTCATCTTGATTGGGAGTCATATCATCGCCCCAGCCCACACGGGCCTGCACGCCGATGACCACCTGCTTGTCCACGATGCAGCGGTCCAGCACCGCATCCCTGCCGATGACGGTATCGTTGAACACGATGGAATCAGAGACCCGCGCCCCGTCTTCAATGAACACTCCGGGGGAGATAACGGAGTTTACCACTTTGCCGTTGACAATCGCCCCTTCCGAGATGATGCTTCTGGCCGCCTCGGCACGCGGGCCCAGCTTCACCGGGGGCATATTCTGCCCCAGGGAAGCAGTGCGTACCCGGGTACGGGGGTCATACAGATTCAATGGTGGCAGGTCCGTAATGAGGTCCATATTGGCCTGCCAGTAAGAATCGATGGTGCCTACATCCCGATAGTACCCTTCATACCGGTAGCCGTACACCTTGCTGGTGCGGAGCATCGGGGGCAGGATATCCCTGCCAAAGTCAGGCCCGCTTTTCTTGCCGGCGCTATCCGCGAGCGCCCTGACCAGGACTTCCTTTTTGAAAATGTAAATCCCCATCGAGACCAGGTTGCTCTCAGGCCGCGCCGGCTTCTCCACAAAATTGGTCACCCTGCCCAGGCGGTTCACCGTGATAATGCCAAAGCGGTGGGCCTGCTCGATGGGTACCCGGGAAAGCCCCAGGGTGACATCCGCCTCCTTCTTCCGGTGGTAGGCCAGCATCCGGTCATAGCGCATGGTGTAAACATGGTCACCGGACAGAATCAGCACCTCTTCCGCCGGCTGGTCTTCCACATAGGACAGGTTCTGGCGGACGGCATCCGCCGTGCCCATATACCAGCTCCTTTTGGTGCGGGAGACAAACGGATGGAGCAAGCGGAGCCCTCCGTCGGCCCGGTCCATGTCCCAGGCCCTACCTCCCCCCACGTGCTGCACCAGCGAGCCGGGATTGAACTGGGTGAGCACGGCCACATTGTACAGGCCGGAGTTGGCGCAGTTGCTCAGGGTGAAATCAATGATGCGGTACTTGCCCCCGAAGGGCACCGCCGGTTTCGCTCTCTCCGCGGCCAGGATGCTCAGCCTCTGGCTTTCGCCGCCCGCCAGTATCAGGGCCAGCACATTGTCCATTTTATCTTCAATCCGGGCCTGTCTTCTCACAGCACAGGCAGACTACACTTTAGGCGTTCGGCCCGCTTTTGTCAAGGGCGCGCATGGCGTCAAAATAAATCGTTACCGAAGGCTTCTTGTTGCGCCATAATCAGTGTTACCCGCACCGGAGTACTGGCGCGCCTTCCGCCGGAACGCCCAAAATTTTATACAAATGTGATTTTCTGACCACAGGCTTTATTATTCTGTCATAGCCATGGTGATACACTAAAAAAGAGTGTAACCAATTTCAACCGTCAAGGAGGCCCGGCCATGGCCCGGAAATATATCACCGGCCTGGTTCTGCCCAGCTTGCTCGCCGTTCTGGCGCTCGCCGGCTGCGCACGGCCAGCTCCCGGCCCGGCCCAGCCACCGGATGAAATCCCCGCCTGGATGCAGTACGAGCTGACCGATGTGCGCACCGGGGAGACTTTCCGCATCGGCGATTTTCTTGGCAAACCCATACTTCTGGAAAGCTTCGCCGTCTGGTGTCCCACCTGCCTGAGCCAGCAGATGGAAATACAAAAATTCCACGCCGCCAGGGCCGAGGAGGTAGTCCATATCTCCCTGGACACCGACCCTAACGAAGACGCAGACAAGGTAAGGGAGCACATCGAGCGCTACGGGTTCAACTGGCGCTTTGCGGTGGCCCCCGCGGAACTTACCCAGGCCCTTATCGACGAGTTCGGGCTGAAGGTGGTCGGCGCCCCCCGCGCCCCCATGGTACTGGTCTGCGAAGACGGCTCCTCAAGGTTTCTACGGGATGGGGTGAAGCCAGTCGAAGAGCTGCTCGCCGAAGTGGAGAAAGGTTGCAGCTAATGGAACTCCTCTCTGAACTGGGCGCCGCGTTTGTTCTGGGGCTGCTGACTCCGCTGGGGGCGGTGTGCGTACTGCCCCTCTATCCGGGCTTCCTGGTGTACCTGACCAGTCAGCTCTCCGGAAGGCAGCCGGGCAGAGCCACCATCGTGCTCTTCGGACTCATCATTATGTCCGGCGTAATCGTCTTTATGATGGCGCTCGGCCTCATCTTCACCACTATACTGGAAGTATCGCTCACCGGCGTTATAGGCATCGTGTCGCCGGTAGCTTTCGGTGTCCTGCTGGCCATCAGCCTGCTGCTGATATTCAACGTGGACATAGGTCGCTACATACCGCGGGCTCCCATCCCCGCCACACGCAACCCCTGGGTCAGCGCCTTCTTTTTTGGCTTCTTTTTTGGGGCCATTGTGGTGCCCTGCAATCCCCTGTTCATCGCCGCGCTGTTCACCAGGACAGTCGTCGCCATCAGCTTCCTGCTCAACGTGCTGCGCTTCCTTTTCTTTGGCATCGGCATCGGCTTCCCGCTCCTGGTGCTGGCCGCAGCTTCCTCCACCGCCACTCAGAACATCATCGACTTTCTCACCAGGCACCGGCATGCCATCAACCTTACCGCCGGCCTGATAATGCTGGGCATCTCCCTCTATTATCTGATATTCGTCTTCCGCGTGTTCGACTTCCTGTTCCGGTAGAGAAAAGTAAGGAGGAGTACATATGAAGAACTTTACGTGGCCATTTTTGGTTTTGACTGCCCTGTTCGTCGCCGCCTGTGCCGCCCCCGCACCCTCTCCATCCCCGTCGCCCACCCCGCCACCCGATATCAAGACCCTTGCAGACGGCACTAAATACATCGTGCATCCGGACAGGATAGTGGGCGGCGGCCCGCCCAAGGACGGCATACCGTCCATCGACGACCCGAAATTCGTCCCACTTGCAGAAGCGGACGAGTGGATAGAGGAAAACGAGCTGGTGCTGGGCTTCAGCTACAAGGGAGAAGAGCGTGTATATCCTTTGCAGATAATGGTCTGGCACGAAATAGTCAACGATGTAGTCGCCGGTGACCCTCTGCTGATCACCTACTGACCGCTCTGCGGCTCAGGCGTTGCCTATGAGCGGACAATCAACGGCCAGGCGGTGGAGTTCGGCACCTCGGGCAAGCTATACAACTCCAACCTGGTGATGTACGACCGGCTGACCGATACTTACTGGAGCCAGCTGGATGGCCTGGCGATAGTGGGCGAGCTTACTGGAATGAAGCTCACGCCGGTGTCCATCGACACCGTAACCTGGGCGGAGTGGAAAGAGGTCCACCCGGAATCCCAGGTGTTAAGCCGGGATACCGGCTTCTCACGCCCTTACGGTAATGACCCTTACGGCAGCTATTACGAGGAAAGCTTCCTGCTGTTCCCGGTAGACGAGCGGGACGACCGCATACATCCCAAGACCATCGTTTTCGGCATCGAGGTAAACGGGCAGTTCAAGGCCTACCGCGAAGACGACCTCAAGGAACTGCGGGAGATAGAAGACAGTGTGGGCGGGGTGCCGGTGCGCCTGGAGATGGACAGCGCTGGCGCGGTTACCGTAACTGACCTGCGTACCGGAGAAGAAATCGTCAAGGACGAAGGCTTCTGGTTCGCCTGGTATGCCTTCCATCCGGAAACGGAGCTATATCTGCCCGAGTAAGTCGGCAGGACACAAGGTCACCGCAGCGAGTCGGCAAAGCTGTCCCTGTCTTCGCGGCGCGGATACAGTTCGCTGGCCAGCATAATCCGGTTCTCCGGCCTCAATATCGCCAGCCCGTCCCGGCACTCCCGCCGTGACAGGGAAGGAGTCCAGTTGCGGCAGGCCTCCGGCCGGAAGGCGTGTACACGGCAGGTGGCCCGGTTTTCTCTCCCCTCCCGCTCCAGAAACACGCAGCCCTGCTCCCCCTGGCGCACCAGGTAGCCCACCACCGTTGCCTGGACGTACCGGGAAATGACCTCGTCGCGGGGAAGGCCGAGCCCCTTTGCCAGGAGGTCTATCTCTGCCTCGCTTACCGGGGGCTGATAGCGCCGGCAGCACAGCCCGCACCGGAAGCATTCGATGGCCTGCTCCACCGGCCCCGCCGCGTATTCTCCGCCGTCCATTGTTCTCAGGTAACCGGCCACTTCAGTTAAATCCTGCCCACCGGGATAATGTACAGCGGGACTTCTTCATCGGGCATCATTATTATGTCTCTTACCTGCTGATCATAGAAAGCTCCCACCACCACCGTTCCCAGCCCCAGGGCTTCGGCTTGCAGATACAGGTTCTGGGCGGCGTGCCCCGCCTCCATATGCACGTACCGTATGCCCCTTTCGCCGTATCTCAACGTGGTCCTTTCATACACCGCAGAGATAACGATGACCACAGCCCCCTCCGCCACCCAGTCCTGATTTGCAGCCGCCGCGGCCAGCGCTTCCCTTACGTCCTCATTCTTTACCATGACCAGCCCGTGCGCCTCCGGCGCGTAGCGGTAAACGCCGGCAGCCAGCCCCTCCACCTCTCCCACCACCAGGTACACCTCCAGCGGATACAGCGCCCCGGCTGATGGCGCGGAGCGCGCCCCTCCCGCCCCGGTGATGCCCTGAGCCGCCCAGAGCAACTGGCCTGCCTCGTCCAGGGTCAGCGGCGCTGCGGCGTACTCCCGCACCGACCTCCTGTTTGCCAGCGCCTCCTCCACCGATACATCGCTCCGCAGCATGGGCGCCGGCAGACTGACCGTCACCGGGCCTCCCGTCTCTGCCGGGCGCCCGTTCTGCTCGCCACCGCCCGGCGCCGGCTGCGCGCAGCCGGGAAAGGCCAGCAGCAAGGAGAGCAATACCACCATCTTCCTGAGCTTCATCTTTTCCTTCCGGACGAACCGTCTCACTATGCTATAATCTATTCTAGGTTTTATCAAATGGGGATGCAATCCTGTCTTCATACTGTTAGCCGGGAAGGAGGAGCATGCTTTTTCTGCCGGTAGGCTGCCTGCTGCTGGGGCTGTTCCTGCTGCTCTTACCGCTGCTGGTGGTCCTGTTCTTCTTCAATATCGTGGCGTTCAGCTTCGAGCGGTTGGGCATCCCTCCCCAGATGGTATTTCTTCTCCTTTTCCTCATCCTGCTCGGCTCGCTCATCAACATCCCCCTCACCAGGCGGACGGTCCGCTACGTACGGGAGGCCCGCTTCGGCTGGGTGCGCGCGCAGGTCAGGCAGGAGACAGGTCTGGCCATCAACGTGGGCGGGGCCGTCATCCCGGCGGCGCTGGCAATATACCTGCTTTTCCAGGTGCCGCTATGGCCGGCTCTGATAGCCACCGCCCTGATGATAGTAATCTGCAAGCCTCTGGCCAGGCCAGTTCCGGGCAGAGGTCTCGCCATTCCCATGCTTATTCCCCCCGTCCTCTCCACCCTTTTGGCCCTGCTGCTGGCCGGGCAGTTCGCCGCACCTGTGGCCTTCATCTCGGGCGTCCTGGGGACACTCATCGGGGGCGACCTGCTCAACCTGAACAAGGCCAGGAGGATGGGCGGGGGAGTCCTGTCCATAGGCGGGGCGGGCGTCTTCGACGGTATTTTCCTGGTGGGTGTGTTCTCCGTCCTGCTCACCGCCATCACCATGCCCCCCGTCTTCCCTTCCCTGACCGGGCCTTCGTTCTAGGTCCGGCTGGACTGAAGCCGCCTCCGGCAGGTACAATGTTAAAGGCAGCAGAGACAAAAGTCACATACAGCAGGCGCGCACGCAGCTAGAATAAGAACGAATTTGACTCCGGAGGAAGCATATGAGGCTTCGCTACGTAATCGGAATACTTGTAGGGGCAGCCTTCGGTGCCGGACTGGGTTATCTGGGGATGGCCCAGGACCCGGAACTGTCCCGGCTTGGTATAGGCGCGCTGATAGGGGCAATCGTGGGGCTGTTCATCGTGGCAAGGGCAAGCGTTGGCGCAGGTGCCGAAGGTGGTTCTGCCGGGGGTGGCTGAGTGCCCCTCTACCGCGGTCCCGGCGGGACCGATGATTCGCAGAAGAGCGGGGACTGACGCCTATGAGAGACAGAGTGGAAATAGACGAAGGACTGTGCGAGGGCTGCGGCGCCTGTGTGGACATATGCCCCCGCCAGATTCTTTATATTGACGAAGAGACGAAAGTAGCCAGGGTTACCGACGGCAGCAAGTGCGACCGTCTGCGGGGGTGCGAAAGAGCCTGTCCCGCGGGAGCGATAAAGGTACACTGAACGGCCGAGGCCGGCAGTTTTCCCTCCCGGTCATTTTGC
>CAZZAU010000094.1:0-1688 GCA_964652725.1 uncultured Dehalococcoidaceae bacterium
CAAGCTGGGCTTCTCCGGCGCCGCCCAGGACGACGAGCTGGCCAAGCTGCTCAAGGGCATCAAGAGCGAGGACGAGCTGGACGTGCCGTCCTTCCTGAGACGCCCTATGGTCAGCCACCGGCGCCAGGCGATAACGCCGGCGATGAAGCCGGTGCAGCACCCGATGAAGGGGTAAAAGCGCCGGTAAATACCGAACAGGAACAAGAGCGAGCGGGCCCGGTCAGCCGGTGTGGTGTGCAGCGGCGCCGGCCCCGCCTGTCCTTGTTGTAGTAGCGGACAAATGGAATCCGCCGGCGGAGCATGCCGGGTGGCGGCAGGATAACCGGGATGCGGCGCTGCCTTTTTGCGTACTGGCGCTTGCCCGGGGAGGAGCGAGGGAGGTCTGTCCGGTTGACAATCCTCTTTGCAGCCGCTATGCTAACACTGATAAGGGCGTGAACGCGGTTCGTCTTCCGAGCGGCATATCAGGTATGCGAGTTATTGCCGGCCAGGCAAAGGGGCACCATCTCAAGTTCCCCAGGGGTACCGATACCCGCCCCGCCACCGACCTGGTGCGGGGGGCTATTTTCTCTATTCTGGAAAACATGACCGCTGATTGGGAGCGGGTCCTGGACCTGTTCTCCGGCAGCGGTGCGCTGGGCATAGAGGCGTTGAGCCGGGGTGCGGGCTGGGTAGACTTTGTGGAACGTGAGCCTAAGTGCTGTGCCGTAATAAAGGAAAATCTGGAGAAAACCGGGCTTGCGGAACGCGCCCACGTGTACTGCCGCAGTGTAAGCCGGGCAATTGCCTTTCTGGAAGGTGAGTACGGCATCATCCTCATGGACCCCCCCTATGCGGACAGGTCTATCGGCAGGGCCATCGAGCAGCTGGCTGTCTCCCCGCTGGTGAGGAAAGACACCATAATGGTGGTCACCCATTCGCCGCGCCTGTCCCTGGAGCCCGTCTATGGCCCGCTGGAGCTCATCAAGGAACATCGCCACGGTGATAGCTGCATTGCGCTGTACAGAAAAGGGGGAGTGCCTTGACGGTTGCCGTGTATCCCGGGACGTTTGACCCCATTACCAACGGTCATCTGGACATCGTGAGCCGTGCCGCCAGGCTTTTCGACAGAATCATCGTCGGGGTATATGAAAAATCGAACAAGCACCTGGTCTTCAGCACCGAAGAGCGGGTGGACCTGGTGCGGCGGGCGGTGCAGCACCTGCCCAATGTAGAGGTGAAGGCCTTCAGCGGACTGACCGTGGAGTTTGCCCGGAGAGAGGGCGCCCGGGTGCTGATAAGGGGATTGCGCATGAGCGCGGACTTCGAGAAGGAGTTTGAGATGGCGCTAATGAACCGCAAGCTGGCCCCTGACCTTGACCTGCTCTGCCTGATGGCCAGCCAGGAGTACCAGTTCCTCAGCTCCAGTCTGCTCAAAGAGGTGGCCCGGCTCAATGGCAATATCAGCAACCTGGTGCCGTCGCATGTGGCTGAAGCGCTGAGTGAAAAACTGAAGACTATGCTCTAGCCGGGTTGAAAATTGCTGCGATTTCCGACAAAATAGAATAAATGCCACAAAGCAGGAGGTAAATGGATGGCGTACAAAATCACGGAGGACTGCATAAGTTGTGGAGCCTGTGAGCCGGAATGTCCCAACACGGCGATCACTGAGGACGAGACCATCTATGTGATCGACCCGGACCGGTGCA
>CAZZAU010000094.1:1698-6956 GCA_964652725.1 uncultured Dehalococcoidaceae bacterium
GGGAGTGCGTGGGGTCGTTCGAGGAGTCACGCTGCGCGGCGGTCTGCCCGGTGGACGCCTGCGTACCTGACCCGGCGCATCAGGAAAGCCGCGAGGAGCTTCTGGAAAAATGGAAGAAGCTGCACCCGGGCGAGACTCCTAAAGTCACCTAGAAGTTACCCGGCCGGCAAAGTCCAGTTGAATAGCGAATTCTGGCCCTGGGTGGTGGCGGAAGGGCTGCCCCGGGCTGGTTCTCTGCTTCTTACTGGAAAAAAGAACGTATCGAGCCGAATTCCTCCGGCAGCAGCGCCAGCACCAGGGGGAAGTTGTCCAGCAGCAGGTTGGCCAGAGCTGAATCGCCGATGGCACCGGTACCCAGTATCCTGGCCCATATAGCCAGGAGGGCGCTGCTGAACAGTATGCCCAGCAGCAGGCCCAGCGCGGCGCCGCCGAGACGGTTTAGCCAGCCCAGCAACACCAGGGAGGCCAGCCATTTGAGCACGCCGGCCAGAATGCCGGCGATGACCATAACCCCTATCAGGATGATGGCAAAAGCGACGATGCGGGCCATATTCTCCTGCGGGATAAAAGCAAGGCTTGGCGCCAGGGCGTTGTAGAAGCGCCCGGCCAGAATCACCCCCAGCACCACTCCCGCCAGGCTGAGCACGGCCTTGATGATGCCTATCCTCAGCCCGATAAAGGCGGCCACCACCAGAATGACGATGAGCACCAGGTCAAGCCAGTTCATAGCCTGTGACCCTCCTGTGGCATATTCCTCCTCATTTTACCACAACTATTCATAGTGCAGCGCGTCTATGGGATTGAGGCGGGAGGCCCTCACCGCCGGATACAGGCCGGACACCAGTCCGATGATGGCGGATACCAGGAAGGCCAGGATGATGATGTCCGGGGAGACTACCGCTCCCAGCTGGAACCCGCCGATGTCTATCTGCGAGATGATGAAGGACAGCAGCAGCCCGCCGGCGATGCCGATGCCTCCCCCGATGAAGCTCAGCGTGGCCGCCTCCAGCAGGAACTGAAGCAAGATGTCCCGGCGCTTGGCGCCCACCGCCTTGCGGATGCCTATCTCCCTGGTCCGCTCCGTCACCGAGACCAGCATGATGTTCATAATGCCGATGCTGCCCACCAGCAGAGATATGCTGGCAATGGCACCCAGGAAGATGGAGAAGACGGCGGTCACCTGGCCGACTATCTCCAGTACCTGCTCCTGGCTTACCACGGCGAAATCGTCCTTGTCGCCGGCGGATATCTTGTGATGGCGGCGCAGGGTCTCTTCTATCTCGGCCACGGCCCGGCCCTTGATTTCCGTGCTGGCCACGGTGAAGCTGATGGAGGCTACCGCATCCTGCCCGGTGATCGTGGTCTGGGGAAAAAGCCTGGTCTGGTAGGTAGTTATGGGAACGATAACCACATCGTCGAAGCTGATTCCGAACATGGCGCCGCCTTTGGGTTCCAGCAGGCCAATGACGGTGTAACGCTGTTTCTTCAGCTTCACCTGTTTGCCCAGCGCATCGCCGGAAGGGAAGAGGTCTTCAGCTACCGTGCTGCCCAGCACCACTACGTTGGCAACCGATGCCACGTGATAATCGGAGATGAACTGGCCGGAGGCGACGGAGTAGTTGAGCACCCGGATGTATTCCGGGGTGGTCCCGTGGAGCAGCGCACTCTTGCTTTCGCCGTCCACGGTAACGGTGATGAAATTCTCGTTGATGGGGACGACCGTTTCCACGCCGCGGATGCTCTCGATGGTGCGGGCATCGTTCATGGTGAGGGTGGGCGGCGCGTATGCCGGCGAAAGACCGAACGAGCCTTCTACCTCCGGGTTGCGGGGCATTATGGAGAGGACGTTAGGGCCCAGCTCCTCGTAGGCCGAGGTGATGGTGGCCTCGGCCCCCCGCCCCACAGACATCAACGTTATCACCGAACCCACGCCGATGATGATGCCGAGCATGGTCAGGCTGGAGCGCAGCTTGTTGGCAAAGAGCGAGCGCATGGCGATGGTTATGGAGTCAATCAGCTTCACTGCCCTGTCTCCCGCTGTTCTTTGCCGTCAAATCCGTCAGGTCTTTCTGCTTGCGCAGTGGCGAATTGTTATTACCGGTCACCTTATCGTCGCTGATGATTTTGCCGTCCAGCAGACGGATAATGCGCTGCGTCCGGCTGGCCACGTCCATTTCATGGGTCACCAGCACCACGGTAATCCCCTCTCGGTGCAGCTGGCAGAAGATGGAGATGATTTCATTGGTGGCGCTGCTGTCCAGGTTGCCGGTGGGCTCGTCAGCCAGGATGATGGCCGGCCCGTTCACCAGCGCCCCGGCGATGGCTACCCGCTGCTGCTCTCCGCCGGATAGCTCGGTCGGCTTGTGGTTGGCCCGCCCCGCCAGCCCCACCCGTTCCAGCGCGTCCAGGCTGCGCTGCCGTTTCTGGCGGCTGCCGCTGTAGACCAGCGGCAGCTCTACATTGGATACGGCTGTTGCGCGGGGGAGCAGGTTGAAGGTCTGGAAAACAAAGCCTATCTTCCTGTTGCGCAGCTCGGCCAGCCTGTCATCGTTGTACTGGCTGGTGTCCACTCCTTCCAGCAGGTAACGGCCGACGGTTGGCTTGTCCAGGAACCCGATGATGTTCATCAGCGTGGACTTTCCCGAGCCGGAGGCGCCGATGATGGCCACCATCTCGCCCTGGTTGATGGTGAGGTTTATTCCCCTCAGGGCGGGGACTTCCACCTTTCCCATCCGGTAGACCTTGGCGATATCCTGCAACTGTATCATCGCGCTCCCCGTGCCACGGCACTTCTTCCCGGTGTCCTTACTGGCCACGTTCCAGTATCGTGTCGCCTTCCTGGAGCCCGCTGACGATTTCGGTCATAAAGCCGTCGCTTACGCCGGGGACCACCGGTCTTTTCTCAGTTTCGCCGTTCACCGGCACCGTAACGTAAGTATTGTCTTCACTATCTTCACGTATGGCCCGGCTGGGCACCAGCAGCACATTCTCCCGCCGGGCCAGGATGATGTCTGAGGAAGCGCTCATTCCCACCCTGACGCTCACCCCTTCCGGGACTGCGAACTCTATTTTGACATCATAGACCACCACCCCGCCCAGTTCCCTGGGCACGGGATAAACGGCGGCCACCGCGCCCGAAAACTCTCTGCCCGGCAGGGCGTCCAGGGTGATGCGCACATCCTGGCCTGGCCGGACCTCAGGGATGTCTATCTCATCCACTTCCACCATAAGTTCCATGGTGGTGGGGTCAATGAGGCGGATGACCGGCCTGGGGGCTGCCGTGGGGGAAGGGACCAGGTCACCATCCTTGGCGAACACGCCGGCCACCACGCCGCTGAAGGGTGCCTCGATGGTGGCTTCGTCCAGGTCTTTCCGCGCGTTAACCAGGGTCTCCAGGGCCAGTTCCACCGCCTTTTCCGCCTGGGAGACGGACGCCCGGGCGGCGCTGACCTTCATTTCACCGAGTGCAATCTGCTCCTCGAGGTCATCCAGGTTCTTCTGCGCCTGGTCTTCCGCCGCCACCGCCGCCTCTACCTGCATGCGGGCGATGGCTACTTCCTCAGTATCATAGCTCCGCACCATGGCGTCCAGTTTGGCCTCGGCGGCCGTCAACCGTGCCTGGGCATACTGAAGCGCGGAAAACCACTTCTGTCGCTCTGCCGGAGTGGTGGCGCTGTTGTGCATCTCGGTTACATATTCAACGTAAGCTTTGGCTGCTTCCACATCTTTTTTGGCTGTCTCTATGTCCGGCCAGGTGTAAATATCCCGGGTCTCATCCAGGTGGTGCTCTGCCTGACGCCGGGAGATCTGCGCCTGAAGCAGGGCCAGCCCGAGAGCATCTTCCCGCTCGCGGGTCTGCTTCAGTTCATATTCCGCGCTGTGCAGGCCCAGTTCCGCCTGGCGGAGCGCTGCTTTCGCCTGTGCCAGTGACTGTTCGGCCCGGGTGACGGCCAGTTGCAGGGGGTCCGTATCAAGCCGGGCCAGGACATCGCCCCGGGCTACCTCGTCGCCTTCTTGGACCGCTATCATAGCCACCCTGCCCCCGCTCCCGAAGGTCAGGTCGGCGTCCTGCGCCGTCTCTATGTTGCCGCTGCCGCTGACGGCTACCGTAAGGTTGCCCCTCTCCACGCTGACCGGCTCCGCCGCGGTATTGTCTTCCTGCCCCAGGGGGTTGCATGCCACCAGCGTACCCACCATAAGCGGAAGGAGGAGAAAGAAGACTATTCTGCGCAATTTGCTCATCTGGTGCCTCCCGGTCTATCCATAAGTCCTGCCTTTCCAAGACTGCCCGAGTTCCGGCGCTCTTCCCAGCGCGCCAGCAGCGCCGGAAACTCTTCTTCCAGAAACGTGTAAACGTCCCGCATTTCTTCCAGCCAGCCCCTGGTCAGCGTTTCCTCCCCCAGCAGGTCCAGGCCGCGTTCCGCAAGCTGCCGTACCATTCTGATCTCGTCCACCAGTCCGCGCCTGATCATATGCTGCCAGGCATCCGGGCACAGGCGGAAGTAGGTGTGTCTTACCCCGGGCAGAGTTATGCGCTCAATGAGGCGCATATGTACCAGCATGCGGGTCATCGAGCTGACGGAGCCTTTGCTGGCCATCAAAGCCCGGGTGAGTTGCTCCATCGATTGATGGGAGGGCTCGGCGATGAGAAGGCAGCCCAGGATGCGCCCGGCCATTCGGGGGAGGCCGGTCTGCTCGAACACGATGCCCACTTCCTCCACGAATTCCTTGCGGCGTGCGGTCTGTCCGAAGTCGTCCACCGGCACTGCTCCTAACTTCCTGCGGTTCATTATGAGGGAGTATACCATGTTCAATAAGTTCAGGCAACACTGAACACCGTGACGTTTTGCTTGCATTTTGTTGTTCTATGCACTCCCGTTGGTCCCCCTCAAACAGCTTTGCCTTCAAGCTCTACTGTAGTGATATT
The DNA here is from genome assembly GCA_964652725.1 of uncultured Dehalococcoidaceae bacterium. Lineage (GTDB taxonomy): Bacteria > Chloroflexota > Dehalococcoidia > Dehalococcoidales > RBG-16-60-22 > CAZZAU01. The sequence goes on from CAZZAU010000094.1 coordinate 6,626, forward strand.
TGGGGGAGAATTGCAGAAGCCGCTTCAACCAGGATTACTGGTAAGGATAATGGCTAAAGGGGGGAAGCAAGGGGGTAATCAGGAGAACAACCGCATAGGGGAAAGCGCATAGGGCCAGGACTGCCTGTCCGCCTGGTGACAGGGGACATCTTCCCGGCTACTGGCCGAGTTCCCGGGCGCGCCGGTAGGCGGCGGTGACCGCTCGCAGCACCAGGTCCTTGAAGCGGCCTTTTTCGAACTCCTCCAGGGCGGCGGCGGTAGTGCCGCCGGGAGAGGTGACCATTGTTCTGAGCTCGGCGGGCGGGCGGCCGGTTTCCTGCAGCAGGCGGCT
>CAZZAU010000095.1:0-6953 GCA_964652725.1 uncultured Dehalococcoidaceae bacterium
GGGAAATGCACCGGTTTCACGATGTAATCGTCGGCCCCCATCCCGAACCCCCGCAGCAGGTCAGATTTCTGTCCGTTTACCGTAATCATCAATATCGGAATATCGCACATATCCCGGACGCGCCGGCATACTTCCCATCCGTCCATCTTGGGCATATTGGCGTCCAGCAGGACCAGATTCGGGCGGTTGACGTACAGGCTTCTCAGGCCGCTCAAGCCATCCTGCGCCGAGCTAACCTCATAACCTGCTTCCTGGAGCCACGTCCGTGCCAGTTCCAGGAATTCTGTGTCGTCATCTACTATCAGAATTCTTTCCTTCATTGCATCACCTTTGGAGGCCTGTTTCTGCCTTGCTGCCTGCTAAGAGACCCGTAAGCCATCCGTTGCTGACTCAAAATTGCCTTATGGTTCTATCCTAAGCATAATCCTGTAAAAAAGTCATAAAATAATGTAGGAAATAGTAACAAAATAGTAACAATTCCTTCCTAATTCAAACCTGTCTCCGTGTCCATCTCCTGCAAAATAAAAACCGGTCGTTCACAGGCCGGTTTCACCACTAGCTCCTTGCTGCCAAGGTGACCACTTATTATCCGGCAGCAATTCAACGCTTCCTGTCTCTATGTCACAAGGAGTTATTTCAAGAAATCGAGGACGACTGAACCTCCTCATACCTTTGACAATAAGCCTGCCTTGCCTGCGACTTTTTCATATTCTTCCGGTTGCTCATCCTCGGAGAAGCGTTCTTCCTTCCGTTTCGCCGTTTGTTTTGCTGCTGTGATTGATTTGCTCACACTGATATTATAATGTGGGCCATGGGGCGAGATTCAACGGTACTGAAGTGTATAAAAGATAATCCATCGTCTGTGGTCACGGTACTTCGAGTAGAAATATTCATAACTTTGGCCTCCCCAAGACGCAAAAACGGCCATTCACAGGCCGGTTTCACCACTAGCTCATCGCTGCCAAGGTGACCACTTTTATTATCCAGCAGCAATTCAACGCTTCCTGCAACTAACGCCAGGTTGGTCCCGTTACACTCTCATCATCTCCGCAAGGGCACCCCCATGACCGCACCTTCCTATAATAGCTTCGCCATCTGGCAAATGTCAACGCTACTGTCTCTCAATCGCAGCCTGTGCGGGCAAAGCTGAGAGGTGTTTGAATACCCAGTAAGCACAGGTATCACTATTCCTAGCAAACCTCGCAATTCTAACCAGGTTCTAACCATTATTAACACCGGCTCTAACCATGCCGCCGCCTTCCTACTGTCCTTTAACCCGGCGGGAGACCGTCCCGGGATGGAACATAGTTCCATTGACTTCTAACCCATTTCTAACACCCCTCTGACACTGTTCTAACTGAGCGCAGCCTACAATAGACCCATATGCAGCGAGTTGCAGGCTAACCAAGTGTCCGCAAGTGCAACAGAGCACCATGCTCCTCTCAGGAAGAGAGTCCTTACCGTAGATGCCGACCCTGAAGTCATCCAGATTCTGGACGTCAACCTGACCCACGCCAATCTGGAAGTAATCCCGGCGACTAGCGGTGCGGAAGCACTCTCCAAGGCCGCTACCGAAAGGCCTGACATCATCCTTCTCAATACCAATCTCCCTGATATGGATACGGCGGAAATCTGCCGCCAGCTCAAGGAGTCCCCGCAGACAAGCTACATTCCCACGATAGTCATCGGTGTTGACGGCCTGAACAAGAAGGCGAAAGTCAAGGTGCTGGATCTTGCCGATTATTCCCTGAGCAAACCCTTCGATATAAAGGAAACAGTCTCAGTGGTCAGGGCTTACCTGACAAAGGCCGAGCGCGCCGAGAACATCAGCCGGCTGACCGGCCTGCCGAACCAGACTCAAGTAGGCAACGAAATCAGCGCTTTGCTTGAGCAGAACAGGACCTTCGCCGCCATCTTTGCGGATATGGATGATTTCCGCGCCTTCAGCAAGGCCTACGGCTTCGAGCACGGTGACCGTGCCATCCGTCTGGTGGCAGATGTGCTCAGAGAGGCAGTACGCCTTTTTGGCAATCCCGATGACCTGGTGGGGCACCTCGGCGGCGACAATTTTGCTATAGTTACCACGATGCGGAAAGCCAGAATCCTGTGCCGCAGAATCATCACCGATTTCGACAACCGTATCAGGAGTCTGTACAAGCAGGACGACCTGGAGAGGGGTTACACCGAGTACATCTCCAGGTCGGGTCAGAACGAACAATCGCCGATAATGGACCTGCGTCTGGCCGTGGTCAGCAACGAGAAGCAGGTTTTCCGTCATTACCTGGAAGTCTGGGAAGCGGCCGCCGAACAGACAGATTACTTGAGGCGTTTCCCGGGGAGCAACTGCTATTTCGACCTCCGCGAAAGCGAAATCGAGTCCGAGCTTTACCCGGAGGGCCAGAGTGTGCTGCCGGTGCGCGTGGAAGAGCTGAAGACCCTGCAGAGAGTGTTGGCCTGGGTCGCCTTTCTGAGCAGAGAAATTGATACCCCGATTATCGCCATAAGCGATGGCGTCAACAGGCTGGAAGCCACCCCGGTAAAGGAGGTGGCACCCGGGCAACTGCGCGGTCTCAGCGAAAACGCAAACCGTTTGCTAGATTTTCTGGGGGAAATCACCAGCCTGGCAAGAGGCGAGTGGGCCACCGGAAGCCCCGTGATAGGAGAGACAAACCTGGCGCACATATTCGAGTGGATACTCGGCCAGCTGAGCGCGCTGACCAGAGGAAGGAGAATCACAATCAGGACCAGCGGCATAGAAAACGCCGGCCAGCTTCTGCTGGACGGAAGGGTACTGACCGAAGGCCTTTTCTATATGCTGCAAAGCCTGATTATGACCAGCCGCACCGGCGACCGCCTTGATGTACGGGTGTCCGAGAACAGCGATGGCAATGTCCTTATTGAATTGACCAATCCGAACCGCTTCGTTCCTCACCTTAAGTGGTCCCGGATGTATCAGGCGCATCTGGCGGGCGCGCTGCCAGCCAGCCAGAGCGGCAGGTTTTACCTGGCCACAGAACTGCTGCGCAGTCTGGGCGGACAGGTGGCCATCGAGAGCAGCAAGAAGAGGGGGCTTACCGTCGTCGTCAAGCTCTCAAGAAGATGGAAGAGCTCCATCAATGATGTCAACGCACTTCTGTCCGCAGCGGACATAAGCCGGAATGAGGCCAGGAACCAGCTCGATGCTTTGAGCCACATCCTGTCGTCTCATGATAAGCATTTACAGGCAGCGGTTAGCACACCCCTCAAAAACGTGAGGGACAAGATACAGGAACTGCTGGTGCTGTGCAACCGCTCCCTTTTCCTGGCCAATGACCTCAACGCTCAACTGGAACTGCAGCAGGACCGGCTGCTGCAGCAAGAGGTGGAACGCTTCGCTACCAGCGAGGCGCTGCTGACCATCTGCCGCCAGGCTGCCGGACTGCTGGAGGTAGGTCATCTCTTCAGCAGGGGAAGCTCCCAGCAGGTGGAGGAATATGTAAAAATCATCGCCGGCGAATTCAAAATGTCGTCAAGAGACCGGCAGGCGGTTCTCCACGCCGCATTGCTCAAAGACCTGGGGCTGGTTTCTTCCGTGGAAGACATGCTGGAGCAAAGGGCGGTGCTCTCCCGCGAGCATGCCATAGCCGTCAGGCGTCACTTCAGCCCCGTATGGAAAGCAATCTCGCAGGTACATTTTCTGTCCCGGGCCCTGGTATTCGTCCTGCACAGATATGAGAGGTACGACGGCAAAGGTTTCCTTTTAGGGGCCAAAGGCCCCAGTATTCCGCTGGGGGCCAAGATTCTGGCGGTAGCCGATACATTTGACGCTCTGGTCTCAGGGCTATCTCCGCTGGGCAAGCTGTCGTCTGAAGCCGCAGCCAAGGAAATCGCCGCGCAGTCCGGCCACCGCTTTCAACCGGACGTGGTGTGCGCTTTTCTGCGCGCCTGGAGAAGGGGAGAGCTCCACAGCCGTGACATCACGCACAAACACGAGCCGGAAACTACCTCCAGCCCCTGGAGGTAGAGGACTAACGCCGGCCTATTCAGCACGTTCGAAGTGCGCCATGTCAAGCCCCACGGCCACATCTATCACCGCAGGCGTACCTTCCCTGTTGACCTTGAGAGCCGCCTCCAGGGCGGGCCGGAGGTCGGCGGGTCTTTCCACCCTTCGCCCGTAGCACTGGCACGCTTCCGCATATTTCACGAAATCGGGCTGTACCTGGAAGCTGACGGTGTCCCATCCTGCCCATTTCATCTGGTGGTGCTTTACCCAGCCGAAAGAGGAGTTGTTCAGGACCAACCAGGTGCAGCCGGTTCTGTACTGGGCTGCCGTGGGCAGCTCTTTCATATACATCTGGAAAGCACCGTCGCCGGTGATGCAGACCACGTTCTTTTCCGGTCTGCTGAGCTTGGCGGCAATCGCCCCCACCACTCCCATACCCATACACGTCTGCTCGGCAACCGGCACGCACTCCGACCCTTCTTCAATCTGGAAATACGGCCAGCAGTATGACCACGTGTCCTGCGAGCCGTTTTCACTGACCAGTATGGTATTCTTCCCGAATACGCGGCCCGTCTCATAGATAGCCCGCTTGGCCGGTAGCGGGCTATCATCTACCATGCACTCCGCTTCCACCTCCTTCGTAAACGCCTCTTTGACCTTGAGTATCTCCTTCACCCCGGACATCTGCCAGAAGTCCCCGCCCGCGCCGGTCTCTTTCACGGCGTCAGCAAGCTGTCTCAGGACAAGCTGGGCGTCGCCCACGATGCCCACGTCCGGCAGCCAGTTCCGGCCTATCTCGGCAGACTCGATGTCCACCTGTATGAACCTGGCGCCATGGGGAAAATCCTTCCACTGGTGAGTGCTGTAGCTCTCGTTTCTGGTGCCGACGGTGAAAACCAGGTCCGCACCGGAGTACACCTCTTTGCCCACCCTGGTGCGGTAATAGCCGCACACACCCAGAGCCAGGGGATGGGTCTCCGGCAGAATACCCCTCCCGCCCGGCGTGGTCAAAAAGGGCATGCCCAGCAGCTCGATTAGCTCTTTGAACCCGGCGGTCGCCCCGGAAAGCACGGCGCCGTTGCCCGCGATGGCCACCGGGTGCTTTGCCTCGGTGAGCAAACGAACAGCCTGCCTGACCAGCTCCGGGTCTCCGCCGGTGCGCAGCTTCTGTGCGGGAACATATGCGGGCCTGCCGATGTCGTGCAATTCCCAGCGGGACTTGCCACTCACGTCGTAGGGAAGCTCCAGGAATACAGGCCCCGGCTGCCCGTTCATGGCCACGGAAAAAGCCCGGCGTACAAACCAGGGTATGCGGTCAGCATAGGGAATGCGGGCGCTCCACTTTGTAATAGGCTGCATCAATGCGATCTGGTCCGTCTCCTGGAACTCGCCCATACCGTAGGTCTTCTGCGAGTTGCCAGCGTTGATTATTACCAGTGGAGAGCAGCCTGAGTATGCTTCCAAAACGCCGGGCAGAAGATTGGCCGTGCCGGGTCCCGTGCTGGCGGTGCATACCCCCGGCCCCCCACTGACACGGGCATAGGCCATGGCCATGAAAGGGGCCGAGCCCTCGTAGCGCAGGTTAATGCTTCTTATGCCCTGTACCTTGTCCGCGTAAAGCTGAAGACCGGAATCTCCGATGCCGAAAATGAATTCAATTCCTTCGGCCTTCAGCATACTGGCGATTGCTTCCCATGAGTTCATAGCTGCATCTCCTTGCGGTCAGTCTGGTCAATAATGCCCGCCGGCATAGCCGACTGGCCCAGTCTAGCACAGCAGGCTGCAGGGCGCAATTCAAAGCGCTCCCGGCGGGCAACTTCCGTGTTCACACGGACAGGGAACCGTACCCTGAGCGCATGGCGGCAAAAAGGTAAGCGGTCACAAAGCTGCGGAAGGGTACCCAGCGCCGGGAATATTCCAGCGCCTGCTCCGGCGCAAAGGCCGTGCCGCCATTGAAGAGCTGGCCCATAACTCTGCACAGGGCCAGATCGCCGTGCGGAAAACCGTCGTCCCGGCCGAAGGCCCGGACGAAAAGCCAGTGCGCCGTCCACAGCCCTACGCCGCGCAGCGCCATAAGAGTCTGCCCTATCTCCTCGTCCGGGCGGGCACGCAGTCCTTCCAGGTCCAGCCGGCCCGACTCCACCTGCTGCGAAATCTCCCTGATGTACCCGGACTTCCTGCCGCTGAAGCCGAGCGCCCGCAGTTCCTCCGGCGTTGCCGCGGCCAGCGAGGCGGGGCGGGGAAAACCATGGTAGATTGTGCCTTCAACCTCCAGCGATGGTCCGTACTTGCTTATCAGCAGCGAGCGAAGGGCTCGTGCCACGTGTGAGCTTATCTGCTGCCCCAGGATAGCCAGAATGAGTCCTTCGTAAACAGTGGCAGTATGGGGAATGTGCAGCCCCCTCATGGTTTCCACCAGTGAAGCCAGCACCGTGTCTTCCCGGGCCATCCGGTAGAAGCCGGAGACATCCTGCTGAAGACTCAGAATCCAGGCTATCTGACGCTGCGCCTCGACAACCGCGGAGTCATGCAGCTCCGGCGCGGCAAACTCGGCTTCAAGGCAGGGCTCATCGACCGTCCCGCAAGAGCGGACCCGGGCCAGGCACGGCTGCCCGGCCACATCCAGCAATCTCCGGAATTCACCGTCTTCATAGATATCGCCGCCGTAACGGCCGCGGGGGTGCGTGGCGAAGCCGCAGGTCAGTTCGAAATCGTAGGGTGGAGATGGTTTCAGGATGACGCTGGCTTTCTGCATCATTCCCCTGCGTCAGCGCCCGCCACCTGCACGGGCTTCCAGCTGCAGCAATGCTTTTTTCCTGTCCAGCCCCCCACCGTAGCCTACCAGACTGCCACCCGTCCCGATAACGCGGTGGCAGGGCACGATTATGGAGACGGGATTGGTGCCCACCGCCCGGCCCACCGCCCTGCTGGCCGCAGGTACGAGCATGGCCAGCGTCTTCTTCAGCGGCGG
>CAZZAU010000096.1:0-6826 GCA_964652725.1 uncultured Dehalococcoidaceae bacterium
GAAGAGATGAAAAGGATAGGCATCCTGACCAGCGGCGGAGACGCTCCCGGGATGAACGCCTGCATAAGGGCTGCGGTGCGGGCGGCACTGGAGGCGGGGATGGAAATCTACGGCATCCAGCGCGGCTATGCCGGAATGATATCAGGACAGGTAGCGCCCCTGGACCGCAGGGCTGTGACGAATATCATTCAACAGGGTGGCACCATTCTGGGCACCGCCCGCTCCGAGGAGTTCCGCACCGAAGAGGGCAGGGCAAGGGCGGTGCGACAGCTGCGCCAATGGGAAATGGAGGGCCTGGTGCTTATCGGCGGGGACGGTACCTTCCGCGGCGGGACAGCATTGTCCCGCGAGTGCGGCGTGGCCATCATCGGCGTGCCGGGCACCATCGATAACGACGTTTACGGCACCGACTACACCATAGGTTTTGACACCGCGGTCAATTGCGCCCTTTCCGCTATCGACCGCATTCGGGACACCGCGCAATCCCACGAAAGGCTGTTCTTCGTGGAGGTGATGGGACGCCACACCGGGTTTATCGCCATGGAGAGTGGGGTGGCGGGCGGTGCCGAAGAGCCGTACATTCCCGAAATTCCGTTGAGTCTGGACGAGCTGGCTTCACGGTTGGAAGGGGACTTCGCCCGGGACAAGCGGAGTGCCATCGTGGTGGTGGCCGAAGGGGAGACGCCGGGCCACACCTTCCAGATTGCAGACGAGGTGAGGAAGAGGACGGACATCGAGTCCAGAGTATGTGTCCTGGGCCATGTGCAGCGGGGAGGGGCCCCCACCGCTCGGGACCGCGTTTTGGCCAGCAAGCTGGGAGTGGCCGCAGTCAGGGCGCTGGCCGAGGGGCAGAGCGGCCATATGGTGGGCGAAATGAAAGGAGAAACGGCTCTCACGCCTCTGCAGGACACCTGGGAGAAGAAAAAAAGCATAGATTCTTTTATGAAGGAAATCGCCGAGCTTCTGTGCCGTTGAGAAACAGGAATAGCCAGCGTTTCAGGAAGCAGGTTCACATAACGTAGCAGGAATGAAACGGACTTCCTTCCGGATAAGGACCAGAATCGTATGCACGGTAGGCCCCGCCAGTAGTTCCAGCACTGGGATAGAACAACTGGTCACGGCAGGGATGGACGTTGCCCGGCTGAATCTCTCCCACGGGACGCCTCAGGAGCACGCCGAGCATATCCAGACCATCAGAAGCGTGGGACGGCGCCTGGGTGCCAACGTGAGTATCCTTATGGATTTGCCCGGGCCCAAGTACCGCACCGGCAAATTGCAGGGAGGCCGGGCCTTGCTGAGAAAGGGCTCCACAGTAGTGCTGACGCCGCAGCAGGCCCCGGGGGATGAGAGCCGGGTGCCGGTAAACCTGCCCCATCTGGCCCGCGCTGTTGAAGTGGGAGATACCATTCTTCTGGACGATGGCGCCATGCAGCTCAAGGTACAGCGCAAGTCTGACGCCGGGGTGACCTGCCGGGTTCTGGTGGGGGGACTGCTCACCGAAGGCAGGGGAGTGGTGGTGCCGGGTATGCTTACGATGGGTCCCTTCGTCACGGATTCTCTGCGTGAGCATCTCCTGTTCGGCATTCGGGAGAAACCTGACTACCTGGCGCTGTCTTTTGTCAGCAGCCCTGATGACGTCACCGCGGTCAGGGAGCTGTTACGTGAAAATGGCGTCGCCATTCCCATAATTTCAAAGATAGAGCGCGGGGTGGCCGTACGCCGGTTCGACAGCATACTGGCGGTGAGTGATGGCATAATGGTGGCCAGAGGGGATCTCGGGGTGGACATTCCCCTGGAGCGGGTGCCGATGGTACAGAAGGAAATCATCTACAAATGTAACCGGGCGGGCAAGCCAGTGATTACGGCCACTCAAATGCTGGAATCGATGAAGGACTCTCCGCGCCCAACCCGGGCCGAGGTCACCGATGTAGCCAATGCGATCTTCGATGGCACGGACGCCACCATGCTCTCGGCGGAGACCTCCATCGGCAAGTATCCGGTGCAATCGGTCAACATCATGGTCCGGATTGCCCGTGAGGCGGAGCGCAAGCTGCCCTATGAGCAACTATTGCTTGAGCGGGGCCGGCGGCTGGAACAGGAAACGGATGAGCTCATCAGCTACAGCGCCTGTCGCACCGCCTACAGCCTCGGGGCCAGGGCTATCGTGGCCTTTACCCGGTCGGGCAGTACGGCGGCCCGGGTTTCCAAGTACCGCCCGCAGATGCCCATACTGGCCATCACTTCCGACGAGGCGGTTTACCGGAGGCTCCGTCTGCACTGGGGGGTTCATCCGGTGCATATCGGGGAGCAGGCATCGATAGACGAATTGTTCGCCACCGGGGCCCGGCTGACCAAAGAGCTCGGCCTGGCCAGAGCCGGCGACTGCATAGTGATTACGGGCGGCGTTCCCATCGGCGTCGCCGGCACCACCAACTTGCTGAAGGTGGAAAAGGTCACCTGACCGGCAGAGCGTGGGCCTGCCAGCGGTGCGAGGTTTTCTGTCGCCTGCGGAACACCGGTCGGTCTGTGGACGTTCCCGGACCGGTATTGTATAATTGGCAAGGAAAAGGCGGAAAGTATAGGCACCTGGGGCTTGTATAGGGCTGATGCGGGAGTAACTCAGTTGGTAGAGTCCCTGCCTTCCAAGCAGGTTGTCGCGGGTTCGAGTCCCGTCTCCCGCTCCAGGTAGCATAAAACCGCACTTTCAGCTTCAAAAACGGTCAGGTGCAATGATGCGCGGGCGCTTCCCCCTTTGAGCAATTACCATGTCGTAAAATTAGTAAATGCTAAAATTACGACCTGGCCAAGACCGTGGTTACCGACGCTTGCGCTGGCTTGCTAACTGCGTTGAATTGTATTAAACTGGATAATCATTTCGATGCTAAATCCATTTGAAACAGGAGGGCGAAGATGACTGTTACGTCTAACAAAGCAACGGAGAGACTGGTCGGCGCGGCCAAACAATACCTGTGGCCGGCCTTCGGCCGTGATGCTTCGTTTTTCGATTCTCCTCTCTCTCTTATGCAGTCGGCGGAGGGCAACTACATCACGGACAGCTTTGGCAACCGTCTGCTGGAGACAAACTCCTGCGGGGCGGCCGCCTCACTGGGCTTCAATCACCCCGAGCTGGTGGAGGCGATGGTCGCCCAGATGAGAAAGATAGTCAACACCACTCCCAACCTGTTCGCGCCTACCGAGCCGGTGGTCTGGCTGGCGGAGAAGCTGGCCGCCATCTCTCCGGGAGACATGAAATACACCATCTTCAGCAGCAACGGCTCGGACGCCAACGAGACGGCGCTGAAGATTGCCCGGCACTATTGGAAGATAATGGGCAAGGCGGAGAAATACAAGGTAATTCACCGCTATCCGGGCGATTACCACGGTATGAGCATGAGCACGTCGAGCGCCAGCGGTCACAAGTTCCGCCGGGTCCCGTTTGAGCCGCTGATGGCCGGATTTATCGCCATACACGCTCCAAACTGCTACCGCTGTCCCTTTGAGATGGAATGCCCTGACTGCGGCCTGCTCTGCGCCAAAGAGCTGCGCAAGGTCATCGAGTTTGAGGACCCGTCCACCGTGGCCTGTTTCATCACCGAGTCCACCAACACCGGGCTGGGCATCATCCCGCCACCTGAAGGCTATATGAAGATGGTGCGCGAAATCTGCGACGAGTATGATATCCTGCTCATCTGTGATGAGGTCATCACCGGGTTCGCCCGCAGCGGTTTCTGGTTCGAATGCGAGAAACACGGCATAGTTCCCGATATGCTGGCGCTGGGCAAAAACCTGTCCTGGGGCACCGGGCCGCTGGCCGGCACCCACGTCAGGCCCGGCATTGCCGAAGCTTTCACCGGCAAGCATACTTTCCAGCACGGCTTTACCTTCGGTGGCCACGGTTACCTGTGTGCCGCCGGCCTGGCGGGTATTGAGTACGTGGAGAAGCATAACCTGCTGGCCAGGGCCACGGAGATAGGCGACAGGATGGCCAGAGAGCTGGGAGCCATCAAGGAAAAGTCTGCCGTAATCGGGGATGTCAGGACCAACGGCGCGCTCATCGGCGTGGAACTGGTCAAAGACAAGGCCAGCAAAGCGCTTTTCCCGGACCGTGCCGCCGTGGCCGCCCTGGTGAACAAAACGGGCCGGGAGAACGGCGTGCTGTTCAACACCTCCACCTGGTATGGCGACATCATCTGGATGCTGGTATCGCTGACTATGTCGGACGAAGAGCTTGGTATGGTGGTCAACGCGGTAGAAAAAGCTGCGGCCGCGGTGGAAAAGCAGTTTCTCTAAACTAAAGGGAGCCGTCTTCTTCCTTGAGCTTTCTTACCCAGAGACGGGGTGAGAGGGAGGTTATCTGCCTGAGGGCGATGAGCCGGTCTCTTATCTCCCCGGCGACTGAAGGGTCGGCGCAAAGCTGTTTTAGCCGCGAGGGGTCCAGCTTGACCACGCGCTGCCACAGCCCGTGGGGTTCCAGGATTGCTCTCACCTCTGCCTCATCGTAATCGGTCATCTCCACCAGCTTGTAGGTGATGGCGCTCTCCCTGCCGTAGACCCGGTTCAGCTGGTGGAGATGACAGTAGCTGACGATGGCCTGCCTTATCTCCTCCAGCTTTACCTGGAGGGCTTTGATTTCCCTTTGCAGGGAAACGTATTCCTCCACCGTTTCGGCGGTAATCACGGCGGACGCCCCATCCTCGAGTCCGGGCTGCGTCTCACTGCCGGCGTACAGGTGACGGTGGTACGGACAATGCTCGGGAAAATCGCAGGGGCAGTTCGGGCCTTCGATAGCGGGAAACCTGCCGCCGGCGATGTTCTCCGCCATTTCCAGGATAAGCTGCGTGGCCTCGGCCAGGCGCTCCCGGCTCCGAGGAGGACAGGTGCAGGCCGTATTGGAGCGCAGGTGATAGAAGGTCAGCTCCTCCACAGGAAGCCGCCAGCATTTCTCCGCCGCCAGCTGGTAGAGGGTGAGCTGGAGACTGTTCTCTAGGTCATCAACGGTGAACAATGCGTAGTTGGTCTTGTAGTCCACAATGGCCAGCCCGCCGCCGTCCCGCTTGTCAATGCGGTCGAAATAGCCTCTGAGCTTGATTCCCTCCACGTCCACGGAGAACAGCCGCTCCACGGCCAGAGGCATACGGAAGGCCGGGTAGTGCAGTTCCCAGAACCTGGCCAGTATCTCCCGCCCGTAGGCTCTGTAGTTGGCCTCTTCTTCCGGGGACTCGTAGCCATCTGAAAGCCAGTTTTGCTCATAAAAGCGGAGCAACTCCTCCAGTGACGGCGGAGGCGGGCGCCTTACCCGGAAGAAGAACTCGGCGCACTGGTGCATGGTGGTGCCAAAGCTGAAATACCCCTTTTCCCTGGGCTTGAGGCGGTCGATGTACTGGAGCTTGTAGCACAGCGGGCAGGACTGGTAAAGGGATATCTGGCTGAAACTCAGTGGTCTGATCTGTGCGCCTCCTTGTTTTATGTCTGTGCGATGGTCTTAATCAAATTATAAGACCGCACCCCCGGTTTGTCCATGAGCGGAGCGGTGTAGCAAGCTAAAGAGAGGTGAAGAGCAGTTAGACACTTCGCAAATACCATTGTACAATCTAATTATGGACAATATCTCGCTGGCTGTGGCCTTTACCGGGGGGCTGCTCTCTTTTCTCTCACCATGCGTGTTGCCCATGGTACCGGTCTACCTGGCCAGCCTGGTGGGGCCGGAACTGTTTGCCGCTGACCGCTCCAGACTGCGTGCGCCCACTTTTTTCCACTCACTTGCCTTTGTTATCGGCTTTTCGCTGGTGTTCACCGCGCTGGGCGCCATCGCCGGGTTGACCGCGTTCGCCATCAATCCCAGCGTCGCCTTGCTGAACAAGGTCTCGGGCAGCCTGCTCATCCTCTTTGGCTTCTATCTGCTGGCGGCGCTGAAGGTCAAGCGGCTGAACTTCGCGCGGCGCTTCACCCCGGTGCCGGGCACCGGCGGTTACCTGCGCTCCTTCCTCGTCGGGGCTACCTTTTCCCTGGCCTGGACCGCCTGCGTGGGCCCGCTCCTGGCGGGCATACTTACCATCGCCCTCAATACTGCCACGGCCTGGCAGGGCGCCTACCTGCTGGCCATCTATTCGCTGGGCCTGGGGCTGCCCTTCCTCGTCATCGGCGCTGCCTTTGATTCTATGACGCCGGTCTTGAAGCGTATGCAACGGTACTCCAGGGCCATACACATCGCCGGCGGGCTTCTTCTCATTGTCATCGGGGTGCTGGTGCTGACCAACAGGATGCTGTGGCTGTCATCGTTCACTTTCTAGTTTGAACAGGGGAGCTGTGATGAAGAAGAGAATAATAATGGTGATGGGCCTGCTGGCGGTTCTGCTTATCACCGCCGGGCTGAGCGTCCCGGGGTGCGCCACCGCAAACGAGGCACCGGAGGTGGGCAAGGTAGCCCCGGACTTCCGGCTGGCCACACTTGACGGGCAGACGGTGTCCCTGCGCGATTACCGGGGTCAGCCGGTGCTGCTGAACTTCTGGGCGAGCTGGTGCGGGCCCTGTCGCTTCGAGATGGCGTTTTTGCAGGAGATACATGAGCAGTACAGGGATGAAGGACTGGCAGTGCTGGGTTTGAACCTGATGGAAGACCCGGAAACAGTGCGGGCTTTTGTGCAGGACGAGGAGGTTACCTTTATCATCCCGCTGGCCACCACCCAGGAAGTGGCGCTGGACTACAATATCCGGGGCATCCCCGCTACTTTCTTCATCGATAAAGACGGGGTCATACGGGATATCAAGGTAGGGGCATTCGCCAGCGCCGCCGAGATTGAAACGCGGCTGGGCAGGATTATGCCCT
>CAZZAU010000097.1:0-6771 GCA_964652725.1 uncultured Dehalococcoidaceae bacterium
GGCGGAGGATAATGGCTTCAACGCCCGTTATCTTCATCGGCTGAACCGCCTTTCTCTCCTAGAGTAATCCCGCGTATTGCAGCGCTTTTCTGATGGCCTCTTTTTCGGCGGCGCTTACCGGCAGGATGGGGCTTTTTGCCGGGCCAGCGGGCCTGCCCAGCATAGACACGGCCTCTTTGACCGGGGCGGGGAAATTCTGGGGGACACTAATGGCGCGGGCGATGGGCAGCAGCCGGTAAAACAGGTCCTGCGCCTTTTCCATCTCTTTGCTCCGCGCCGCCTGAAACATATCCACCACCTGGCGGGGAGCGATGTTGGCCAGGGCCAGGATGGCGCCATGGCAGCCCAGGGCGAAGCAGGGCAGGGTGATGTCATCGCCGCCGGTCAGTATGGCCATTCTGTCTCCCACAAGCCGCATCACCTCGGCGAAGTAGCTCAGATTGCCGCTGCTGTCCTTCAGGGCGACAATGCTGTCTATGGCGGCCAGCTTGACCAGCGTATCCGGCGCTATCTCCACCTGGGTATGCGGCGGAATGTTATAGAGGCAGATGGGGATGTCAACCGCCTCGGCGATGGCGGTATAGTGCCGGACCAGGCCCTCCTGGGAAGGTATCTCATAAAAGGGGGTCACTATCATCACGGAGTCGGCGCCGGCGTTCCAGGCCTCTCTGGAGCGCTCGATTACTTCCCGGGTGCTGGTGGCCCCGGTGCCGGCCATTACGGGAACCCTGCCCCCGGCGGCCTTCACCGTAGCCTCGATGACCCGGGTGCCCTCCTCGCGGTTCAGCGTGGCCGCCTCGCCGGTACTGCCCAGACACATTATCTGGCTGCACCCGCTCTCGATGAGGAAGGCCACGTTTTTCGCTATTCCTTCCAGGTCGATGTCCTCGGTTGCGGTAAGCGGGGTCAGCATGGCGGGAATGATACCCTCCATCTTCACCTTACCTGCCATCGTTTGCCTCCTGTACGTATTTCTTGATGGGAATAGTGGCGCGCATTTGTATCCAAAGTCTAATGGTTGGCGCGTTATCTGTCAATTTCAGGACGGGAAAGCTAGCGGGTTCGTCCGGGTTTATTTGGTTGCGGTTGGTAGTCGATGCTTCACTCCTGTCCCCTCGCAAACATCACTATGATGGAGCACGAAGGACAAACCTGTTTGGGGGGACACGAGGGGGTGGGTGAAAAACAACCAAATGTAAACAAAACCAATCGTGCCTGAACTTCCCCCGGTCACGCGGAAGTGGTATAATCTGTGGATGTATCCCCAATGAAGAACAAACCGTTTATTGCCGTCATCGGGGGTGGAGAGTGCACGGCGCGGGAAGCGGAGCTGGCCGGAGAAGTGGGGCGTGAGCTGGCCAGGAACGGAGCGGTGCTGGTGTGCGGGGGGCTGGGAGGCGTTATGGAAGCCGCCTGCCGCGGGGCCAGCACTGAAGGCGGTCTCACGGTGGGTATTCTTCCCGGGAACAGCAGGCAGGCTGCCAATCCTTATGTGCAGATACCGGTTGTCACGGGGATGGGGGAGGCCCGAAACGTGGTGGTGGTAAAAACGGCCGGGGCGGTTATCGCCGTCGGCGGCGGCTACGGCACCCTTTCGGAGATAGGCCACGCCCTGCGCATCGGAAAGCCGGTAATCGGACTTGATACTTGGTCCATATCGAGGGACAACCGGGTGGACAGCCGCATAATACCGGCCGGGAGTCCCTCCGCGGCTGTCAGCAGGGCGCTGGAGGCGGTAAAGCAATAATACGGACACGGAGAACGGAAGCGAATGGTGACCATTGCAAGGGTAACAGCAAGAGAAATCCTGGACTCCAGAGGCAATCCCACCGTGGAGGTGGAGGCAGAGCTTTCGGACGGCACCAGGGGTGTTGCGGCGGTGCCGTCTGGGGCCAGCACCGGCAAGTATGAGGCGGTGGAACTGCGGGACGGTGACAAGTCCAGGTTCAACGGGCTGGGCGTTCTGCAGGCGGTGAATCACGTCAACGAGCATATTCAGCCCGCCGTCGCCGGCATGGATGCCTGCCAGCAGGAGGCCATCGACCGCCGTCTCATCGAGCTGGACGGTACGGAGAACAAGTCCTGTCTGGGAGCCAACGCCATCCTGGGAACGTCGCTGGCGGTGGCCCATGCCGCCGCTGCTTCCCTTGAAATGCCCCTTTACCGCTACTTGGGAAGGGCGGATGCCTATGCTATGCCCGTTCCCCTGATGAATATCCTGAACGGCGGAAAGCACGCCGCTGATTCCACGGACTTCCAGGAATTTATGGTGGTTCCGGCCGGCGCCCCCACCTTCAGAACCGCCCTGCGCATGGGCGCCGAAGTTTACCAGGCGCTGAAAAGAGTGTTGAAGGACCGGAAACTGAGCACCAACGTGGGCGATGAAGGCGGCTTCGCGCCGTCCCTGCCCTCCAATAAAGATGCGATGGAGGCAGTGCTGGCCGCCATTGAGAAAGCGGGCTACCGCCCCGGCAGGGACTGTTTCATCGCCCTGGACCCGGCGGCCAGCGAGTTCTTCACCGGGGGTAGCTACGCGCTGGCCCGGGAAGGCGTCACCCTGACCTCAAGCCAGATGGTGGATTATTATGCCAGGTGGACGGACAGCTATCCGCTGATAAGCATCGAGGATGGCATGGCCGAAGACGACTGGGCGGGCTGGCAACTGCTGACCGGGAAGCTGGGCAACCGGCTCCAGCTGGTGGGCGACGACCTCTACACCACCAATGTGAAGCGTCTCCGGCGCGGCATCGATTTGATGGCGTCCAACTCCATCCTGATAAAGCTCAACCAGATAGGCACCCTCACCGAGACCATCGCCGCCATAGAGATGGCCCGCGGGACCGGCTGGACCGCCATCATCAGCCATCGCTCCGGCGAAACCGAGGATACCACCATCGCTGACCTGGCGGCGGGTCTGAGCACGGGGCAGATCAAGTCCGGCGCCCCCTGCCGCTCCGAGCGCACCGCCAAGTATAACCGTTTGCTGAGAATAGAAGATGAACTCGGCCAGGCGGCGCGCTACGCGGGGTTCGGCGCCTTCTCCGGTCTGCGGCAGAGCTGAATTCTCCGCCGGGCGGGCTCCGGGCACCGTATGCGCCGCAATAACTTTGGTAGGGGGGACTTATTCCGGTACAAGTTGACGGGGTTTGTATGGTAAAATAACATACATGCAAAAGGCGGGGAATTGACATTGGCGGGCGGGGAGCCTAGAATAACGCAAATCAGGTAATCAGGTGGCATATTGAAACTGATCGTGGTGGGTTTCGGGCAGTGCGGGGGGCGGATTGCGGACGAGTTCGCGCGGTTGAACCGCAGGGCACGGGTGCAGCGGGGTATAGACATCGTCGCCAATGCCTTCGCGGTCAACACTGACGTAGCTGACCTGAGCGGGCTTATCGGCATCAAGGCGGACTACCAGCACCGCATCCTCATCGGCGGGCGCAAGACGGGCGGCCACGGCGTGGGTAAGATAAACGAGCTGGGGGCGGAGGTGGCCAAGGAGGACGGCGACAAAATCATCGAGACCATCAGGGCCAGCAAGCGGTTTACCGAGGCGGACGCTTTTCTTCTTGTCGCCGGTGCCGCCGGCGGCACCGGGTCCGGAGCGCTCCCGGTCATCACCCAGTACATCAAAGAGCGTTACGTGGACAAGCCAGTGTACAATCTTATCGTTCTGCCCTTCGAGCACGAAGAAAGCACCGAGGAGCGGACCATCTATAACGCCGCCACCTGTCTCAAGTCCTCCTATCTGGTCGCCGATGCTGTCTTCCTGGTGGACAACCAGAGATATGTGATGAAGGACTCGCCTATCAGGAGCAACCTGGCCAAGATAAACGCCTTCATTACGGAGCCATTCTATGACCTTCTCTGCGCGGGTGAGGAAAAGAAACATAAATACATCGGCGCCAAAATCCTGGACGCCGGGGACATCATTCAGACTCTCACCGGGTGGACGGCCATCGGCTACGGGAGGTCGAAGATATCGCTGGCCAAGAAAATCCTCTCCCGCAAGCTGGACTTCCGGGACAAGGCCACCGAGGCCCAGAAAGGTTCCCAGGCTATGGACGAGGCCATCAGCGGGCTCTCTCTCAAGTGCAATCCGGTGGATTCCAAGCGGGCGCTTTACCTGGTGTCCGCTCCGCCCCAGGAGATGAACGTGGACCTGATTAAGGAACTGGGCGGGTACCTGAAAAGCCTCGCCCCCGAGGCCGTGATAAGAAGCGGTGATTATCCCAGAGAGAAAGGGATGATCGATGTCACGGTGATTCTCTCCGAGCTCATCGACGTTGAGAAGGTACGGAGCTACTTCACCAAGACCATCAGCCTGATCGCCGCTCTCAAGAAGAGGCAGGAAGGCATAGAAGACAGGTACCGGGGAATCGAGGTCACGCTGAAGGATATCCCTTCTTTGCTTTAGGGTCCAGGCGTGAACCCGCCCCCGGCATCAGCCCCGGTCAGGGAGTCTGTGGTTCCGTTTTCCTGGCTACCGTGACAGTTTGGCGAAAATGTTCCAGGCCTGCTCCACGGTCTCTTCGCGCAGTCCCCAGGCCTGGCCTATGGCCTCTTCCCGCTTTCTGACGGCCATCTCTATTTTGGCCTCACAGGCGCTCTCCGCCTGCTCTATGGCTCTGCGGTAGGCTCTCTCCGCCTCGGCGATAGCCTCTTCCCGGTGCCTGAGGGCCTCCGCCATAGCGGCATCACGGGCCTGCATGGCCTCTTTAATCTCCTCGTTGCAGGTGTTCTCCGCCTGCTGCTCCGCCCTCCGGTATGCCTTGGCTATCTGCTGCTCGTTCGCGCGGTACGCGCTGGCCACCTGCCGCTGGGCTTCCATGTAGGCGGCATAGGCCCTCTCCGCCTGGCCCAGTACCTCGTCCAGCGGCCTGGCCGATGCGTCCTCCGCCGGCATCTGTGGCTCCTCCTGGACTTCTTCCAGCGGCTGGTCCACCACCTGTTCTTCTCCTTCAACCTTCTTGGTCTGCTGCCTGGGGTTAGCCATCCATCTCCTCCTCTTCGTTTTACTGGTATGCTGCCTGTGCGGACATTATGCCGGGCTAATCGTCTTCCTCTTCATCATCTGCGTCCGTATCCCCGGTTACCTCGTTCTTTTTGCTTTCATACATCCGGGCAAGGAAGTCAAGGCGGGCTTCAATCTTGTGCCGGTCCGCGGCCTTTTCCTCTTTTGGTTTGCCCTTGCCGGAAGCTGCCTTCACCTTGTCCGGGGCCCGGGCCACGGTCTCCACCTCCGCCTCCGGCCTCTCTTCTTTCGCGGCACTCTTTTTTTCATTTTTCGCCGCGGCTGCTGGCTTTTCGGCGGGTTTCGGGCTGGCGCCCATGCCCAGGTTCTCCTCAAAGGTCCGCAATGATGTCTCCGCGGCTTCTCTGGCCAGCCGCCCGGCTATCTCAGATCGGGTGATGCCCTGCTGGAAAGCCCTTATGGCCGCCTCTGCGGCTTCTCTGGAAACCCGGGCGGAAGCTTCCGCGGCTTCCTTTGCCGCATTTACCGTAGCCTCGATGGATGCTCTGGCGTCTCTCGCTGCCTCGTCGGCTACCCTCTGCGTCTCCTGGCCGATTGTTTCGGCCCGGCGCATTGCCTCTTCATACGCCCTTGCCGAGGCTTCGGCGGTCTCCCTGGCCACGCTGGCGGCCAGCTTGGCTGCCTCTTTAACTTCGGCGAT
This sequence comes from uncultured Dehalococcoidaceae bacterium, assembly GCA_964652725.1. Lineage (GTDB taxonomy): Bacteria > Chloroflexota > Dehalococcoidia > Dehalococcoidales > RBG-16-60-22 > CAZZAU01. The sequence goes on from CAZZAU010000097.1 coordinate 5,676, forward strand.
TGAACTTTTCGCGTTCTCTCTTGTTTCTTTGCTGATGGCCTCGGCCTTGCCGAGCGCATCCCGGGTGGCTCTGGCGGCTTCCTGTGCCGCGCTTTCGGCTACCGTTATCGCCCTGTCTATAGCCTGCCCGGCGCTTCTGGCTGCGGCGTCGGTGTTCTCCCTGGCCTCGCGGCCGATTTCCTCGGCGCGGGCTATTGCCTCCCGGGATGCCCTGGCCGCTTCCTCCGCCGCCTCCTGTACTGCCTTTGCCGCCGCTTCAGCCGCCTCCCGGGCTGCCGTAGATGCGGACTCCACGCCGTCTCTGGCCTGGAGGCTGAGCTCCTCCATGCGGCCTATCGCTTCCTGTGATGCATTTACAGACTGCTCGGCGGTCAGCCTGATGCTGCGCGTAGCTGACTCCGCCTTCTCCCGGGTTTCTTGGCTCATGGTTTCGGCCCGGCCGAGCGCTTCCTGGAAGGCCATGGCCAGCGCTTCGTTGGAGTCCGCAATTTCGGTGCGGATGGCTTCCGCCCTGCTTGTTGCCTGCCGGGACCGTTCCGCGGCTGCCTGTGATGCCTCCTGGGCGGCCTGTGCCAGCCTTGCCACGGCTTCTTCGCTGGCCTGGGTGGAGGCCTCGATGGCTTCCCTGCTTTCCTTGCTGATCTCTTCCGCCCGGCTGATGGCCTCGCGGGAAATCCGGGTGGAGGTGTTGACGGCGTTTCTGGTCTCCCGGCTGACTTCCTCGGCGCGGACGATGGCTTCCTGGGAAACCCCCAGTGAGGTTTCGGCAAGCACCTGTGCCTCGGTGCTTATCTTCTCGGCCCTGAAGGCAACTTCCTGGGCGGCCCTGGCCGAAGCTTCCGCCGTCTCCCTGGTGGCCCGGCTGCTCTTCTCCGCTCTGACGGCCACTTCCCGGCTCTCCCGTATGGAGGTCTCCGCGGCTTCCCTGGCCTCCCGGCTCACCCTCTCCGCTCTCATGGCCGCATCGCGGGCCGCTCTGTTCGAGGCCTCGGCGGCCTCTCTGGTCAGCCGCCCCGCTTCCTCCGCCCTTGCCAGCTCCTCTGCGGCCATCCTGGCCGCGGCCTTGCCTGTGGGGGCTGCCAGGGCGATGCACAGG
>CAZZAU010000098.1:0-6650 GCA_964652725.1 uncultured Dehalococcoidaceae bacterium
CCCTGCCCTGGCTGCGACGGAGCTCGCTGCTGAGCCGGGACGAGACGCGCAACCTGAACTTTGAGCAGCTCAACACATATTTGCAGCAGGCGCTGACCGGCGCGGCGGATGTTCTGGCACAGAGACTTGACCCCGCCCTGCCCGCCATCCTGGCCGCCCACGTCTGGGTAGCCGGGGCACAGCCCGGCTCGGAGAAGCAGATGACCATCGGCCAGGAGCACGTGATGCTGCTCAGCAGTCTCGCCCGGCCTGAGTTCGACTACGTGGCCCTGGGGCACATACACCGGCATCAGGTGCTGTCCGAGAGACCGCCGGTGGTCTATGCCGGCAGCCTGAGCCGGGTTGACTTCGGCGAGGAAAACGACGAAAAGGGGTTTTATGTCGTAGAAATTGACCCCGCAGGCAGGCCGGGGGAAAGAAAGGTGTCCTTCAGGTTCCACCCGGTGGAGGGGCGCCGCTTCCTGACCATCAGCGTCTCCCTTGCTGCGGAAGAACTGGACCCCACCGCCACCATCCTGACCGCCATAGCCGGCCAGGCGGACAAAGTAAAGGACGCCATCGTGCGGCTGTGCCTGACCATTCCCGCCTCCCTGGAGGGGCACATACGGGAGGGGGATATCCGCGAGGCACTCAAAGAGGCCCACTACTGCACCATCGCCCGGGAGATACAGCGTGAAACCCGTACCAGACTGGGCAACTATACCGCCGAGGAAATCACCCCCCTGGAAGCCCTCAAAAAATGGCTGGAGACAACCGGCACTCCCCCGGAACGGGCCAAGGTGTTACTGGAATACGGGGAGAGGATGATAAGGGGGGAGGAATAATGCTTCTAACAGGCTAAGACTTGTCTTATTCGATTCTATCCCGTTTAGCTAGATTATGCCTCGCGCAAAGTAATTGTATGTTTTCTGGTACTAATGATGAACCCCCTTTTGAATAAGGGATAATATGGTCGAAATGAAGATTGTCAGTGCTGCCACAGATCACACAACGACCTTTGTCTCGTTTCCAAACGACCAATTTCACAGATGAAGGAATCATTCTATTGATATCAATACTTTTTCTCTCACGATATTGCCCTGATATCTCTTCTATCAGTTCCAACTTAAACTTAAAGACTTTCCTGCCATTTGATTCTTCCATACATGCGTCAACTAGATGAAACAGCCCGTTGTAAACCCAAATACCAGAGTGAATTTTCTCATATACTTTTACAACCTCGGGATCCCTCTTGACATTTTTGTATCTCGATGCTGCATGATAGAAAAGCCCGTTCTGTGTTAGTGTGCCCCCTGGATTGGCCATTGGTTGATCTACTATTTTGGGATCGGGTCCACCTCTTACCTCTGGTATGTCGTGCCCCTCATATATTAAAATCCGCCCACCATCCCTGATCACATCCTTGTATGGAGCCCCTCGCCGCAAGCTCATTAGGATAACGCTGTAACCACCTCGTAACCTAAAATTCATACCTCTCTGAAGATTTACGCCTTCTTCAGAGCACATTTCTAAGTAAGAAATGACATCACCTGGCTTGATCATTGCGATATAGAGGAATCCCTATGGAGTTTGCGTTATTGCTATCCCTTACCTGTACCACCTCGTGAACTCCTCCGGTTTTTGCTTTAGAGCGCGGTACTCGTTCAGCTTTGCCTCCTCGTCCGGGTAGCCGATGGAGATGCCGATGACCAGTTGCTTGCTCTCCGAAATGCCCAGGAACTTGCGGATAGCATCGGCGTAATTGGTCACCGAGGCCTGCAGTACCGTGCCCAGTCCCAGTCCATGCGCCGCCAGGCACAGGCTCTGCGCACACAGCCCCATATCGAATATGGACCAAGCTCCCAGCGACCTGTCCGCAAACAGGAAGATGGCGCAGGGCGCGCCGTAAAACTCGAAGTTCATCAGCCGCAGCCGCTCTCTTCCCTCCTCATCGTCCCGGGCTATCCCCAGGGTGTTCAGCCTGCGGGCACCGTGCTCACGGGAGCGCGCCTCCATCTCGGGCGGCCAGGCCGCCGGCATGGGCAGGTCAGGTTTGGACGGCGCTTTGGCCGCAGCCAGGTCATAAAGAATCTTGCTCAGCTCGTTCCGCTTCTGACCGCATACCACGGCCAGCTCCCAGGGCTGGGTGTTGGTGTAAGAGGGGCTGTTGGCCACCGCCTGCAGGACTTTGTTCATTACATCGTCCGGGATGGGGGTGGACTTAAAGCCGCGGATGCTCTTCCTGGTTCCGATGCCTTCCAGCAGTTCCATTTAACTACCTCCGTTCCTTTTTTTCTCCAGCCTTTTTCTCTCCTGGCTCAAAATGTCAATAAAACCCGGCACCCTTTTGTTAAGACAGGCCTTATAGAGCCGGCATATACGGGCCTACAGAGGAAACTTTACCCAGACGTACCGGCATTGTCAAGCGCCCCTTCTCAGGGTTTGTCTGGCCATAAACCAGACGCAGGTAAAACCTTTCTTGAAAAGACCCCGCAATGATATAATGATTGGTTAGGGAAACTGTATTCTTATCCAGACAAACGAAGGAGGTAACTATGGCCAGTACCAGCGAAAACCTTAAAGCTGCCTTTGCCGGCGAAAGCCAGGCCAACCGCCGCTACCTGTTCTTCGCCGAAAAGGCGGAAAAGGAGGGGCACGGCGGGGTGGCCAGGCTGTTCCGCGCCATTGCCGAGGCAGAGACAGTCCACGCCCGCAACCACCTGAACAACCTGGACCAGATCAAATCCACCAAGGAGAACCTGCAGGAGGCCATCGGCGGGGAGCACTACGAGTTCACCAGGATGTACCCCGAGTTCATCGAGCAGGCCAGGAAAGACGGAGCCAGAAGGGCGGAGTCCTCCTTCGACTGGGCCAATAAGGTGGAGGAAATCCACCACGGCCTGTACCAGAAAGCACTGGAGGCGCTGGAAGGCGGGCGGGAACTGGAGGAAAAGACCTACTTCATCTGCGAGGCCTGCGGCTACACCGTGTCAGACGCGGCTCCCGACAAGTGCCCAATATGCGGGGCACCGAAGAACCGCTTCAAGCAGCTCGGCTAACGGCCGGAACTATGAAACAAGGGGAGGGGGAGCATTAGCTCCTCCTCCTTGCTATCTCTCGGATGCGGGGCTAGCTGCTCTGTTTGCTCGCCCAGCGCTCAGCGTAGTCCCCGGCCCATTTTATCTTGAACTGGGTTCCCTGATAAGCCTTTATCATCAGCACTATCCAGAGCACAAATGCCAGAAGCCCGATCAGGCCAGAGAGGGCGGGGCCCACCACAGGTATCCAGCCCACTATGATGCTGGCGACCGTGAGCGCGCCGAACACGTAAATGGACTGCATGGCGTGGAAGCGGACGAACTTGCTCTCCTGCTCCAGCAGGACGAACACCAGACCGCTCACCCAGCCCAGAACGTAGCAGAGCAGACCGGCCACATTCTCGTCCAGCCCGGTAGATGACTTGCCCATAAAGCTGCCTCCTCGATGACGGTTCCGTACATAAGAGTATAACAGGACGCACCCCCTGTCAATGGACGGGGTTACGCAAAATTACCGGCAAAAGCCTTGCCTCAATGCCGGCATTATGTGGTATTATGGTCTCTCGGAAAGCAGGTATTCGGACATTCTATTGCCAGGAGGTAACCTAAATGACCAGATGCCAGGCATGGGTGATGAACGGACCGGGTAGCGTGGAGCCACGGGAGTTCGACCTCCCCGGAGTGGCCGATGACACCGCCCTGTTAAAGGTAGAGGCCAGTGGTATTTGCGGCACCGATAAGCACGTCTACCTGGGGCATTTTCCCTTCGTCCAGTTTCCCGTGATTGCCGGCCACGAGTTCATCGGCACCATCACGGAAATGGGCCCGCGCGCCGGTGAAAGCCTGATCGTGTCCGGTGGGCCACTGGCAGTGGGCGACCGCGTAGCCGTGGCGCCCAGTTCAGCGGGTTGTGGCAAATGTTTCTACTGTCTCCACGTCCCCGATAACCCCGGACTCTGCCTGAACCGGAGCATTGTGTATGGATTCACGCCGCTCAAAAGGGAACCCGGCCTCTGGGGCGGCTACGCCGAGTATGTGTATCTTTTGCCCAGGAGCTACGTTTTCAAGCTCCCCCCGGATATGCCCATGAAAAAAGCCATCCTCATTGAGCCCGGAGCCACCGGCGCCAGGGCCGTGCAGCACTGCTTTGAAAACGACTACGATGTGGGGCGCAGCGTGCTGTTACTCGGCGCCGGACCCATCGGCCTGATGACCATCGCGTCGCTCAGGTTTGCCGGCGCCGGCCTGATAATCGCCCAGGACCTTCTCCCGGAAAGACTGGAAATGGCCGGACGGATGGGTGCCGATGTCCTCATCGACGGCAACCGTCCCTTCGAAGAGCGCCTGAAGCAGGTCAGGGACCTGACCAGCGGCGTCGGCCCGGACATCGTAATCGAGGCTGCGGGTGTTCCCAGGGCATTCGAGGAGGCTCTGGATTACTGCCGGCGGGCGGGCAAGCTCATCGAAGTCGGCCACTTCACCGATACCGGCCCGGCCCAGATAAGGCCCTTCAACATCTGCTTCCAGGACATCAATGTCGTCGGCTGCCGCTACTCGCCCACCATATTCGAGAGCGTCATCACCATGCTGCAGCGCACTTCCCTCCCCGTGGAGGAGGTGGTGACCCACACCTTCCCGCTGGCAGAATTCCCCCGGGCGCTGGAGATGACCGGCGCCAGAGGCACGGGAAAGATAGTCATCACACCCTAGCCGGGGGGCAGGACTCATTACCCGTAGACAGCCACCGGCGATGTGGTATAAACTGTGCAATAAGAGGTGGCCATGCCAAAATGTCCTAACTGCGGCCTGGAGACGAAGCGGACCCTGGACTGGGCCTGCCAGTGGTGCGGGCACCCCCTGGCTTCGAGACGGTACCGGCCAATTTCCAAGACTTACGGCGAGCTTCAGGAGGAGAGGTCAGGCTATGTAAGTACGGAAGCAGAAGAAGAGGAGGTGGCCATCTCGCCGGAACCGGAAGAAGCCCCGGAGGAAGCCCTCTCCCCCGAACCGGAAATAGAGCCGGCGCCGCGCCCCGAACCGCCTCCAGCACAACCTGCCCCACCCGAGCCACCACCCTCCAGACCGGAGCCGCAGCCGCAATCTCCACCCCCACCCGCGGCGGCACCGGAATCCCGGCCTCAGCCGGCGCAGGTCCCGGAAAGTCAGCCACCCCCTGCGGCAGAGCCACCCCGAGAGGAGCAACCACCCCCGGCGCCGGAGCCCGCTCCATCCCCACCACCGGCAACCACCCCACGCCTTGAGACCGGCGCACCCTCCGGCACCATCTTGACCACAGCCGATGACCTGGCCGTCATCTTTGCCAGGGACAGCGCCGCCGCCAACGCCGTGATGAAGGACAAAGTGGTCAGGGTCTCCGGGGTGGTGGAAAAGATATTCGCCAAACCGAACCTGGACATCTTTTACATCGTGCTTACCGGCAGCGGAGGCCAGACCTCCTGGCAGGTCCGCTGCACCTTCGACCGGGAGCAGGGCCAGGCGCTGAGCCGGTTGAACGTGGGCCAGGCGGAAACCGTGCAGGGCCGGTACGCCGGCTACGAGAAAAACATCATCCTCAAAGACTGCAGCCTGGTGCGCTAACCGGAACCAGCGCCTCCGGTTCCCTCGCCGGAAGAAAAAACGCAGAGGCAGTCCGGGCTCTCGCCCCCTTTTCCGGGCCGCTTTCCCATATCAACCTGTGGACACAGCGTCCGGTTAAGGCTATAATCTGAGCAGCTATGAATTCCCGGCCCGAACTCCATATCATGTTAACCCGGCAGCAAATAGAGGCGGCCGTCGGCCAGCTGGCCGGCGAAATAAACCGGGACTACCGCAACAAATGCCCTGTCCTCATAGGCATACTCAAGGGCTCCTTTATCTTTATGGCAGACCTTGTCCGCCGTCTGGACTTCCCGCTGGAGGTGGACTTCATCGAAGCGGCCAGCTACGGGTGCGCCACCACCAGTTCGGGTCGGGTGAGAATGCTCTGCAAGCCTCAGGCCAGAATCAAAGACCGGGAGGTGCTCCTGGTGGAGGACATAGTGGACACGGGGGTGACCATCGCCTGCCTGCTCGACTACCTGCGGCGCAAGCAGCCGGCCACGCTGAGGCTCTGCGCCCTCGCCGACAAGCCCTCGCGCAGGAAAGTCCCGGTGACCGTTGACTACCTCGGCTTCACCGTGCCCGACAGGTTTATGGTCGGCTACGGGCTAGACTTCGCCGAAAAGTACCGCAACCTGCCGGACGTGTGCTACCTGGAGGATGACTGATGGCGACGGGTCTGCCCGCCTTGATTGCGGCGGCCAGAGGCGAGCGCCCCGCCGACCTCGTCCTGGCCGATGCCCGGATAGTCAACACTTTCACCGGGGAGGTAGAGCGCGGAAACGTGGCCCTCTGCGGCGAACGCATCGCCGGGGTGGGAGATTACCGCCGGGGGAAACAGGTGGTGGATATGAAGGGCTGCTATGTCGCCCCGGCCTTCATTGACGGCCATGTCCACCTGGAAAGCTCCATGTTGGATATCGGCCAGTACGCCCGCGCGGTGGTGCCGCGGGGCACCACCGCCATAGTCACGGACCTGCACGAGATAGCCAACGTGCGCGGCCTGGAAGGCATCAGCTATGCGGCGGATTACGC
>CAZZAU010000099.1:0-6592 GCA_964652725.1 uncultured Dehalococcoidaceae bacterium
CAGCGGTTTCGTAAACCGCGGGTCGATGGTTCGAATCCATTCGCTGGCTTTTTGATTTGGCTATTTGACTGGCGTGTTCTCATCTGGGAAGAAAGTACCGCCCCAACGATAACAACTCGCCGGGGGCTGTGTTATAATACATATGGATACAAACGCCATTTCGGAGTGAATTATGAGACCTAGTTGGAAGCGGAGCAGTCTGGTTTACATCGCCATCTTGCTTGCTGCAGTGGCGCTCTTTTCCTACCTGTTGCCTTCGGCCAACAAGCCGGAGGAAGTGCCTCTTAGCCGGGTAATCACGCTCTCCCAGGACAAGAAAATTGCCCAGATCGAGGTTGAGGGCGACCTGCTGCTGGTCACCACGGTGGACGAGACCCAGGTGAGGGCTTACAAGGAGAGCAACGCCAGCATCTACGAGATAAGCGGGTTGAACCTGGACGGGGTAGTGGTCAAGGTTAAGGGGTCATCGGGTATCAACTGGGGGAGCCTGATGCTGAACTTCTTGCCCCTGCTGATTTTCGGCGGGCTGCTGTTTTTTCTGTTCCGTCAGGCCCGGGGGGCGAACAACCAGGCGATGAGCTTCGGGCGCAGCCGCGCCCGCCTGTTTCCGGCCAACCGGCCTACCGTTACCTTCGAGGACGTGGCCGGGGTGGAGGAGGCCAAGCAGGAGCTGCGCGAGGTAGTGGACTTCCTGAAGGCCAGGGAGAAATTCCAGGCGCTGGGGGCGCGCATTCCCAAAGGTGTGTTGCTGGTAGGGCCGCCGGGAACGGGCAAGACCCTGATGGCCCGCGCGGTGGCCGGCGAGGCTGATGTGCCTTTCTTCTCCATCAGCGGCAGCGAATTCGTAGAGATGTTCGTGGGCGTGGGCGCTTCACGCGTGCGTGACCTGTTTGACCAGGCCAAGCGTAATGCCCCCTGCATCATATTCATCGACGAGATAGATGCGGTGGGCCGTCAGCGTGGTGCCGGGCTGGGCGGCAGCCATGACGAGCGGGAGCAGACCCTCAACCAGATTCTGGTGGAGATGGATGGCTTTGACACCAGCACCCACGTTATCGTGATGGCGGCCACCAACCGCCCGGATATTCTGGATCCGGCGCTGCTGCGGCCCGGGCGCTTTGACCGCAGAGTGGTGCTGGACCGGCCGGATATTATTGGACGGGTGGCCATCCTCAAGGTCCATGCCAGCGGCAAGCCACTGGATAAAGACGTGAACCTGGAGACGCTGGCCAAGGGCACGGTGGGTTTCAGCGGTGCTGACCTGGCCAATTTGGTGAACGAGGCAGCCATTCTGGCCGCCCGCCGCAACAAGAAGGCCATAGGTATGGCGGAGCTTGAGGAATCAGTGGAACGGGTGATTGCGGGGCCGGAAAGAAGGAGCCGCAAGATAAGCCCGCGGGAAAAAGAGATTACCGCCTATCACGAAGCCGGGCATGCGCTGGTGGCCAAGATGCTGCCCAATGCCGACCCGGTGCACAAGATTTCCATCGTGGCGCGGGGGATGTCGTTGGGGCATACCCGCCAGTTGCCCATAGAGGACCGGTACCTGATGACCCGTGCTCAGTTCCGGGATATGCTGGCCACGCTGCTGGGCGGGCTGACCGCGGAAGAGCTGGTCTATAACGAGATGACCACGGGCGCCCAGAACGACATCGAGCAGGCTACCAAGCTCGCCAGAGCCATGGTGACCAGCTTCGGCATGAGCGATAAACTGGGCCCCAGAACCTTCGGGCGTAAGGAAGAGATGGTTTTCCTGGGCCGGGAAATCTCGGAGCAGCGCGACTACAGCGACAAAGTTGCCGAGCAGATTGACGATGAAGTGCACAGCCTGATGGACAAAGCGCACCAGACCGCCCGGGAGTTACTGGCCGAAAACAAGGCGAAACTGGTGCTGCTGGCCGAGCGGCTGATTGCCCAGGAGACGGTGGAGGGCGAAGAGCTGGAGGCTATCCTGAGCGAGACCCCGCCGCCGGTCAGAAAGCCGAAGGTCGAGGCGGAGCCGGTTAAGGTGGAGCCGGTGGCTGAAGCCGGGCAGGAGGCAAAGCCCAAGAAGCCTCCCGTGGTGCCCCGCCTGGTACCCAAGCAGTCGCCGGCGGGACCGGACTGACCTCTCGCACCGGGGCCGCCCGAGCGCGCTTTACTCATATGCCGCATAGCATACAGGTTACTACTGAACCCCTTTCCCCCGGGGCCGCGGTGAACCGGGTCAAGACCGACCGCAGCGGCTGCGTGGTGGTCTACGTGGGGCTGATACGGGAGCAGTCTCGGGGTAAGAAAGTGCTGTCAGTGGAATATGAGGATACATCGGGTGGGGCGGCGGAAAGGCTGAGGAGCATCGCCGGGGAAATCGAGCAGAAATGGAACGTCGAAGCTGTCTCCATCTGGCACCGGGTGGGCAAGCTCAGCGTGGGGGATATCAACCTGGTGGTGGCCCTGGCCGCGCCGCACCGGGAGGAAGGCTTTGCGGCCTGCCAGTACGCCATTGACCGCTTCAAGGCAGCCCTGCCCACCGCAAAAAGAGAAACATATATGGATGGCACAGTCCGGGTAGAAGGAGATTGAGCCCACGCCGTCCATTAAACTGTCGAAAGGAGGAACGGTATGGAACCGATAGGTCTTCTGATGAAAGAGCATCGCCTTATCGAACGGATGGTCTGCCAGCTTGAAAAACATCTGCACCAGATCGAGACAAAACAAGAGACCCAGGTGGAATTCATCAATACTGCTGCCGATTTCTTCCGTACCTATGCAGACCGCACCCATCACGGAAAGGAAGAAGATATTTTGTTCAATAGCCTGTCCGGTAAGGACCTCTCGCCAGAGCATAAAGCCATGGTAGAAGAGCTTGTCCAGGAGCACGTCTTTTCCCGGAAGACGGTCAGCAGCTTGCTGGACGCCGGGCGCCGGTACGGCGAGGGCAATAGCGGTGCGTTGGCAGAGGTGAAAGAGCGCATCAGTGACCTGCTCCGGCTCTATCCGGCGCATATCCAGAAAGAAGACAACCGGTTTTTCTTTCCCAGCATGGAGTACTTCAGCCAGGAGGAAAAAGACCGGATGCTGGAAGAGTTCTACCGGTTTGACCAGTCCATGATTCACGAGAAATACGAGAAATTACTATCCAGGCTGGAGGAAGGGCGGTAGGTTACGCCCTGCGCTCTACCACGTAGCTGGTGAGGTCATACAGGGGCTGGCGGCTGGAGCTGTCGGGAAGGTGTTTGAGGTTCTCACGGGCCTGCCGGCAGTAATCTGAGGCCACGGCATAGCAGTCGTCCACAATCGAAGAATTACGTATCAGTTCAACCGCGCGCCTGACGTTTTTTTCCGCGTCTCTCTTCTCGAACACCTGCCGCACGGGATTGTCTTCCGGGTGGCGCTCCAGCAGCAGCATTGCCGGCAGGGTCAGCGTCCCCTGGGACAGGTCCGAGCCCACCGGCTTGCCCAGTTCCTCCTCGGTGCCGATGAAGTCCAGGATATCGTCCACTATCTGGAAGGCGATGCCCAGGTTGTGGCCGTATTCCCGGAGCGCTTCCACTGCCGCATCCGGCGCCCCGCTCAGAATGGCCCCGGACTCCGTGGCCAGCGAGAACAGGGAGGCGGTCTTGCGATATATCTTCTGGAAGTACTGCTCCCGTGTCTGCTCCAGATTGAAGGCACCGAAGAACTGGTTCAGCTCTCCGCTGGAGATGGTGGCCAGGGTCTGGGAAAAGAGCTTGATGACGCGGGGGTTGCCGGTATCGGAGACGAACTCCCCGGCCTTGGCGAACAGGTAGTCTCCCAGGAGGATGGCCGGCTCCTCGCCCCAGAGCTTGTAGATGGTGGGCTTGCCCCGCCGCATCTCGGACCTGTCGATGGCGTCATCGTGGACCAGGGTGGCGGTGTGCATCAGCTCCACGGAGGCGGCCATAGGGAGAAGGTGGGTTTGGTCATAGCGGTAGAACTTGCCCGAAAGGAGCGTCAGCGCCGGGCGTATGCCCTTGCCGCCCGCCCTCACCACATAATCGAGCTGCCGGGAGAGCCAGGGGAAATCTACCTTGATGATGGACCTGAGGGTCTCTCTGACCCGGGACAGGTCCTCCCGGATGGAGTGGTAAATATCGTCTAGCTCCAATGACTCCTTCCTCACGCAGCCGGAGACTGTCCCAGCTTTGTCGTCTCCTCCTCGGCCACGCTGTCGTCGAATTTGGAGAACAGAGGTTGCGGGGGCAGCAGCCCTTGTCCTGGCGGCAGGGACTGCCACTTCCAGCCGCAGTCTGCAACGTTTCCGGTGAAGCCCAGGTATTCGTGGAGCTTGCGGGAGCTGAACGGCAGGAAGGGGTAAAGCACCGTCTTGAGGTTGGCGATAAGCTGCAGGGCCACATACACGGATGTGGCGGCGCTGCCGCGGTCTTGCTTGAGCGTCTTCCAGGGCGATTTTTCGTCGAGGTAACGGTTTGCTTCCTGGCAGAGTGACATCGCGGTGCGGATGGCTTCCCGGAAGTGGCAGCCGTAGAGCAGCCCGTCCACCCTGCCGAGAGTATCATGGCCGGCCTGAATAATGGCCTGGTCGCGGCCGTCAAGCTCGCCGGGCGGGGGCACTTTGCCCTCGAAATTGCGGTAGGCGAAGGTCAGCACCCGGTGCACCAGGTTGCCGTAGGTGGCTACCAGCTCGTCGTTATTGCGGCGCACGAACTCCCGCCAGGAGAAATCCGTATCTGAGGTCTCCGGCATATTGATGGAGAGCAGGTACCGCAGGGGGTCGGGAGCGTAGCGGGTCAGGTAGTCCGGCAGCCACACCGCCCAGTTATGGCTGGTGGAGAGCTTTCTGCCTTCAATGGTCAGAAACTCGTTGGCGGGGACATCGTAGGGCAGATTGAGGCTTTCATCGTAGCCCATCAGGATGGCCGGCCAGATGAGGGTATGGAAGGGAATATTGTCCTTGCCGATGAAATAGTAGCTTCTGGCCTCTTTGTCCTGCCAGAAAGCGCGCCATCTTTCCGGCGCGCCGCTGCGGGCAGCCCACTCTTTGGCGGCGGAGAGATAGCCGATGACGGCTTCAAACCACACGTAAATCCGCTTGTCCGCAAAGCCTTCCACGGGCACCGGAATGCCCCACTCGATGTCGCGGGTAATGGCCCGGTCTCTCAGCCCCTCTTCCAGGTAGCGCAGGGAAAAATTGAGCACGTTGGGCCGCCAGTGGTCCTGGAGCTTCACCCATTCCAGCAGCGGCTGGTTGAAGGCGGAGAGCCTGAGGAAGAAGTGCTCCGTGTCGCGGAAAACGGGGACGGCGCCGCAGATGCGGCACCGCGGCTCGATGAGCTCCACCGGACTCAGCGGCTTGCCGCAGGCCTCGCACTGGTCGCCCCGCGCGCCAGGGGTGTGGCAATAGGGGCAGACGCCCTCCACATAGCGGTCGGCCAGAAAGCGCCGGCAGTTGGGGCAGTAGGGCTGGGAGACCGTGTCCCGGTAGATGTAGCCTTTGTTGAGTAGGGTAAGGAAGATATCCTGGGCCACCCGGGCATGGTTCTCCGTGCCGGTGGTGGTGAACAGGTCAAAAGAAATGCCCAGTCTTTCCCAGGACTCCAGGAACTGCCGGTGGTACCTGCCGGCGACTTCGCCCGGTTTTACGCCTTCCTGCTCGGCTTTGAGGGTGATGGGCGTCCCGTGCTGGTCCGAGCCGGATACCATCAGCACCTCGTTGCCTTTGGTGCGATGGTAGCGGGCAAAGATGTCCGGCGGCAGGTAAGCGCCGGCGATCTGCCCAAGATGCAGCGGGCCGTTGGCGTAAGGCCAGGCCACCCCGATAAATATTTTCTCTCTCATCAAACGTCCTTGCAACCAGTCCCGCTATTCGGGGAAGAAGGTCAGCACCTGCTCCCCTTTCTCCATCTTGTAGTGGGCATAGCCTTTGTCCAGCGAGCATTGCACGCAGTAGCGCCTGGTCTCGCCTTCTTCGTCCTCCCTGCCCTCTTTTTCGTTGATGGCCAGATAGCGCTCCGGATAGGGGATGGTGCGCTGGCACTCATCGCATTTGACTTCACCCAGTGAAATACAGCCACGCCGCATGGTTCAACTCCTCTTAGAACTGTGGTACTCTTTCTCACTGCCGCTGCGTCCCAGCCTGAGCCACGCCTGATAAAGCTCTCGCCGGGAGAGCCCGGTGGCTCGTGCCGCCTGGCTGATGGCCTCCCGGGGGGCCTGCCCCGTCTGCCGCAGCGACTGCAGTAGCTGGCTGACCTCTTCGGTCAGCTCTGGTTTCTCCTCCTGCCTGCCCGCCACCACCAGGGTGAACTCGCCCCGCGGTGCGGTGAAATGCTCGATGGCCTGGCTCAGGGTGCCCCGGAAGACTTCTTCGTGAATTTTGGTCAGCTCCCGGCAGACAGCTATCCCGCGTTCCCCGAGCACTTCGCGCAGGTCCTGCAACGTGTCCCTGACCCGGTGTGGCGCTTCAAACAGCACCAGCGTGCCCGGCTCCCCGGCCACGGAAGCAAGGAACTCCTTGCGGGCGGAAGTGCGGCGGGGCGGAAAGCCCAGGTACAGGAAGCGGTCCGCGGGCAACCCGGAGACCACCAGCGCCGTAATGACCGCGGACGGCCCGGGCACCGGCACTATGCCG
>CAZZAU010000100.1:0-6558 GCA_964652725.1 uncultured Dehalococcoidaceae bacterium
CCGCTCCCCGGGGCCGGTGGTGACCAGGCCGCCTTTGATGACTCTCTCCCGCTCCCAGACGTGGTCGAAGCGGACCACCGAGGGATACACGCCGAAGAAGTCGCGGTGGGCGTCCGTGGACCAGGTCTCCCGCTCCACGAAGTATCCGGTTACGCTGAACAGCTCCAGGTCTACCTGGTCCTGGCGGGCGGCCGCTACCATCCGCCGCACTGTTTCCCTGTCAATCGGGCGGACGTAGATTTCCTCACCGGAGCTGGGCCGGCTTATCAGCGCCCCGTCGAAGGAGATGTGATAGCTGTCCAGGGAGAGTTGCTCCAGGACCCCCATGGTGGCCTGGAGACCCCGCCCCGTGGAAAGACCCACCTGCACCCCCAGCCGGCGAGCACTGGCCAGAGCCTCTCTATCCCGCGCCGATATGATGCCGTCGCTGTTGACCAGCGTGCCGTCTATGTCCGCCACCAGCAGCCGTATCCTGTCTCCCTTCACCGCTTGCCTCCGGCTTTCTTCCCCAGGAGGCTTTCCAGGGTGCGTGCGTTCTTCAGCGCAAAGCCTCCCACATCGTTGTTGAAGTAGATGAACACGTCTTTCAGGTCAGCGGCCAGGCTGCTTATTTTGTCCGCCCAGCTGCCGAGTTCTTCGTCCGTATAGTCGCTGGAGTAGAGGCCGCTGCTGCCGTGAAAGCGCACATAGGCGAAATCAGCCGTGGCTACCGGTGGGCAGGTGAGGTCCGGCAAATCGAAGACACATATCCCGGCGCCGTGCCGGCGCAGCATATCAAAGACTTCTTCTTCCAGCCAGGACCTGTGCCGGAACTCGATGACGTGCCTGACCCCTGCGGGCAAAGAGGAAAGGAACGTTTCCAGGCGCTCGTCGTTGCGGTGGAAGTTGGGGGGGAGCTGGTACAGCACCGGGCCCAGCTTGTCCTTCAGGTTTTCCGCCCGCGCCAGGAATTTATTCACCGGCTCCGGGCTGTCCTTCAGGCGCTTGACGTGGGTAATATAGCGGCTGGCCTTGACGGCGAAGGTAAAGCCGTCCGGCGCGGAATCGCGCCAGGCGGAGAAGGCCTTCTCCGAAGGCAGCCGGTAAAAGCTGTTATTGAGCTCCACCGTGTGGAAGTGCCTGGCGTAGAACTCCAGCCAACGGCTTTTGGGCAGGTCATCCGGGTAGAATATGCCCTTCCAGTGGTCATAGTGCCAGCCTGAGGTGCCGATGCGATAGCTCGCCGTCATCAGAACTCCGTCAGTCCATTTTAGCACTCCCGGCGATTAGACTTCCACGCGGAATTCGGGTATGCTTATTACCGGAATGAATACGAAGAGCAAGCTTCTGATACAGTGTGATTTTGACAATACGGTGACCATCGAGGATATCAGCTTCATGCTGCTGGACGCGTTCGCCGAGGGCGACTGGCATCCCTACCTGGAAGAATACAAGGCGCACCAGATAAGCGTAAGCGAGTTTAATACCCGGGCCTTCGGCCTGATACGCGCGAGCGAGCGTGCCATGGTGGACTACCTCAACGAGGACAACCGGGTGCAGATACGCGCCGGGTTCCAGGATATGGTGCAGTACTGCGAGCGGCATGGAATCCGGCTGGTGATAGTGAGCAACGGCCTGAAGCTCTACATCCGGCCCATTCTGAAGAACATCGGTATGGACAGGCTGGAGGTGTTTGCCGCAGAGACCGAGTTCAGACCAGCCGGGGTGCGGGTGCGGTTCATCAGTCCGGAAGGCTTTGAGCTGGAGGACTGTTTCAAGGAGGCCTATATCCGCCATTTCCACGCCCTGGGCTACCGGGTGGCGTACATCGGGGACGGCAGCTCGGACTGCGCGCCCGCCAGCGAGGCCAGCCATATTTTCGGCCGGCACTCCCTGCTTGCCTACTGCCAGGAGCGCAACATCCCGTGCACCGCCTTCAACGATTTCTATGATGTTATCCGAGGGCTGGAGGGGATAAGGTAGGCTTTCAGTACGGCGGGAAATATCACTGCACTAAATTCAGTCTATATTGGAAGCAGCTACGGAAAGCTTCGAGATGACGCAGGAACAATTGCTTCACATCGTCTCTCACCATGGGATTCCTCTTCGGCTTGACTAGCTCTTTGACGCGAGAATAGTCAACGCTAACCAATCCCACGGGCGTGCAAAGACCTAGCAGGCTTTTCAGGGACTCCAGGCCGCTGTGGCAAACAATGCTTGCAGGATGAACCAGGTAGACATAATCAAAAATGCTGCCTGCGAAGGTGGTATTGCTCATGGGCGTTGATAAAGGATTAACCAGATAGGCGAGTGCTTCGTCAATGCCCTCATAGTATGCTGGAGGAGACTGGCTTCGTCCTGATTTAGTGTAACCTTTTAGTTCATATCCAGCAATGATTCCGTTTTCTCTGATTTCCAGCAGATCTATGTCCGGTGAGAAAGTGAAATAGCGGTAGTCTCCCGTATTCCTGCTGCTGCGAACGCATTTGAGTATGGTGCTTTGATTATTTCTTCTGAGAATACAGGCTAACAGAACAAACACGGCATCTTCTGTCAAAGGTAGCCGCTTATCTATTATCCGCTGTATGATTTCCCACTCATGCAACTCACTGTGGACCGGACGCCCGAATGCCCCCACCCCTACTGTAGTTTTACGCCGTGCCATACCTGCCTCCTGCCATTCGTGAATGGATATGTGCTGGATTTATTAGCGTTACTGTTTCAACTCAAACGCTCAAGTCGCCGTAGCGCTTCGCTCTTCTCGCTCAGGCCCAGTCTGGCCCTGCTCACCGCCCGGGATAGAATCTCGATGCTCCGGTCATAGGTCTTGCGGTTCACCGGGTAGGGGATGCCGTCCTTGCCGCCGTGGGCGAAGCTGTAGCGGGCGGGGTCACGGTAGCTGGGGGCCACCCCGTGCACCAGCTCGGATATCAGGCTCAGGGTGCGGATGGTGCTGGGACCCACCCCGGAGAGCCCCAGGAGCTGCTCGAAGTCCCGCGGCTGGCGGTCATAGGCGCTGAGCAATATTCTGGATAAGCTGTCCGGGTGCAGGTCGGTGACCAGTAGCTGGTGGCGGGAAGGCAGGGTCAGTGTCTTTAGTTTTTTCAAGTCGGCGAGAGTCTTCTCCGGCTTCTCCCCGCTGGCGATGCCGGTGATGGTGGTACGGGCGGAGGCGCTCTCCCCGGCCACCAGGTTCAGGGCCTGGCCTCGTGCCTCGGAGGCCACTGCCTGGTGCGGCTCGTTGACAAAGCTGTCCACGGATTCGCCCAGCCAGTGGTAGCGGCGGGCGTAGCGGTTGGCCCCGTTCATGCCCTGCTGCACCACCGCCCAGGCGCCCCGCGGGGTAAACAGGAAGGTGTGATGGTAAAGCTGGTAGCCGTCCTGCACTGCGGCGCTGTCCACCTTGGCCGACATACGGCTGGCGTAGACAAGCGGCTGAGGCTCGAACGAATTTGCCTCCGCCCACCTCTCTATCTCGGACGGTGTTTGCCGGGAAGTCCTGCCCTTGCCTCCGGTCACGAACAGGCCGGAGTCTTTCTCCAGCCCTTTCAGGCCTTCTTTAAGCGCCCCGCACAGGGTGGTGGTGACGCCGCTGCTATGCCAGTCAAAGCCCAGCACACAGCCGAAGGCCTGGAACCAGTGGGGATGGGACAGGCGGCGGAGCATCTCCTCCGGCCCGTAGTCGGCGACGATGGCCAGGGTAATCTCCCGCGCCAGCTTCACCATACGCTGGAAAAGCCAGGGCGGGGCCTTGCCATAGTGGAGAGGGAGGTGCGCGATGCCGGTCCGGGTGGGGTTGCCCATAATCCGGTCCCCTTTCTCTAATGGCCACAGGAGCTGCAACTGGAAGAGTGGCACCCGGCGCAGGAGGTGCCGGTGCCGGCGACACGGGAGGTTTCTCCGCTTCCGCTCCTGGAGAAAACGGCACAGACGGATACCGCCCGCCTGGCCCGGGTCTGGCAGCGGGGACAGGGCGTTTCCCGGTCCGCCTGGCTGAAAGGCCGGAGCAACTCAAACTTGAACTCGCAATTCGGACAGAGATATTCGTAAACAGGCATTTTGGCTCACCCGGTATCAGTTTACGGCTTTTCCCCCGAGCCCGCAAGCGGGCTACGCTTCAGTCCAGCGCGGACGGGTATTTGCCGTACTCTCCGGCGGCTTCAAACATGGCCGGTATGTTTTCCGCAGGTATGTCCGGCTGGATGTTATGCACCGCGCTCAGAATATAGCCGCCGCCGGGAGCCGGGTCGCACGTCACCGGCGGAACTCTTGGGCAGCACCCGTCGTGCGTGTCCCGGGAAGGCATTACGCCTGACTTTTCACCATCTTTCCGGCCAATCTGTTTTTGACCGCATAATCCGGCCGTAGTATACTGGCGGTAACACAAATCCGTGGGAGCAGAATGGATACAGAGGCCCTGACACAGAACCTGGTCCGGTGGATAAGAGACGAAGTAACGGCCGGGGGCTGCTGTGGAGTGGTGGTGGGAGTGAGCGGCGGCATTGACTCTGCGGTGCTGACGGTACTGTGCCAGCAGGCCTTCCCGCAGAACACGCTGGGCGTGATTTTGCCCTGCCACAGCCAGCCGGAAGACAGGGCGCACGCGTTGCTGGTGGCGGAGCGGTTCGGCATCCCCACCAAAGAGGTTGTCCTGGATGGCGTCTATGACCTTTTGCTGCGGACGCTTCCTGGAGTGGCCGTCAGCGGGGAGCGTCAGAGAATGGTTCGGGCCAACCTGAAACCACGGTTGAGAATGGTGGCTCTCTATTACCTGGCCAATCAGCTCGGCTATATGGTGGCCGGCTCCAGCAACCGGAGCGAGATAACGGTGGGCTACTACACCAAATACGGGGATGGCGGAGTGGACATCATGCCGCTGGCCGGGCTGGTAAAATCGCAGGTGCGAGAGCTGGCCCGCTTTCTGGGCATACCGGAGGCGGTCATTGATAAGCCGCCTTCGGCGGGGCTGTGGCCGGGCCAGACCGACGAGACGGAGATGGGGATGAGCTACGAGGACCTGGACCGGTACATTCTCACAGGCCGGGCGCCCGGGGAGGTGCGGTCAAAGGTGGAACGCATGAAAGCCGCCAGCGCGCACAAGCGGGCCCTGCCGCCGGCACCGGAGGCGCAGACCGCAGGCCATTTCTGCTGCGACAGAGAATAGGGGTCATTTTCCCCTTGTTTTGTTAACATTTGTTTGCTATTATGTAAATGAAAATGAGATAACGGATGACTACTGAACGAGAGAAGGCACTGGAGCTGGCTATCGGCCAGATTGAAAAGCGGTTCGGCAAAGGGGCCATCATGAGGCTGGGGGAAATCACCGGCCAGAGGGTGGAAGCCATTCCCAGCGGCTCGCTGGCCCTTGACCTGGCCCTGGGCGTAGGCGGTATTCCCAGAGGGCGCGTCACCGAGATATTCGGTCCCGAAGCGTCCGGCAAGACCACCCTCGCCCAGCACATACTGGCCGAAGCACAGAGGATGGGAGGCACGGTTGCCTACATCGATGCCGAGCACGCCCTGGACCCTCAGTACGCGGCCCGCTGTGGAGTGAAGATTGAAGAACTGTATATCTCGCAGCCGGACACGGGGGAGCAGGCCCTGGAGATCGCTGAAGCTCTGGTCAGGAGCAGCGGCCTCTATGCTATTGTTATCGATAGTGTAGCGGCGCTGGTGCCCCGGGCGGAAATTGAAGGGGATATGGGCGAACCCCAGGTGGGCTTGCAGGCCAGGCTGATGTCCCAGGCTCTGCGCAAATTGACCGCAGCCATCGGCCAGTCAGGGACGGCGGTGATCTTCATCAACCAGCTCCGCGAGAAAGTGGGCATCATCTTCGGGAACCCGGAGGTAACGCCCGGAGGCCGGGCGCTCAAGTTTTACAGCTCGGTGCGGATAGACTTGAGGCGCGCGGAATCCATCAAGCAGGGCAATGAAGTCACCGGTAATAGGGTAAGGGCCAAGGTGGTGAAGAACAAGGTTGCTCCTCCATTCCGGATGGCCGAATTTGACATCATGTTTGATCACGGCATAAGCAAAGAGGGCAACCTCATCGACCTGGGTGTGGGACTGGGATTGCTGAACAAGGCTGGAGCCTTTCTCTCGTACAATGACATCCGTCTGGGCCAGGGCAGGGAAGCGGCCAGAAACTATCTGACGCAGAACCCTGAAATCGCCCGGGAAATTGAACAGAGAATAAGGGCCTCAGCCGTTACTGCTCATCTCGATGTCTCAAATGAGTGAAGACACCTAGTACCAACGGGTAAGTAACCGAATAGGCAGCGAGCTGGTAAGGCTGAGGCAGGGGCGTCAGCCTTATGCTTTTTGTGGGGAGAGGATGAGCAGAATAACATCCCTGCGCACCGGCAGGAAGGACGGGAAACGCGTCAACCTCTATCTGGACGGCGGGTTCGCCTTCAGCCTGTATGCGGAAACCGCGGCGCAGGAAGGTCTGCAGGTGGGCCAGGAGCTGGCGGACGACACGGTGGCAAGGCTCGTGCGGACTGACCAGCAGCGGCGGGCGCTGGATCTGGCGTTGCGCTATCTGGGCTACCGGCCGCGCAGCGAGGCCGAGGTGCGGCA
>CAZZAU010000101.1:0-6541 GCA_964652725.1 uncultured Dehalococcoidaceae bacterium
GGCCATCGCTGCCCTTTTTGACCTGGCGCGGGAAATAAATCGGTTTGAGAGCGAAGGCCTGGATGTTTCCGCAGGGCGGGAAGCGCTCAGGGAGATGGGTGGAGTGATGGGACTGACCTTCCGCGGGCGGGAGCTGGAGACGCTGGATGCCGGCCCGCTGGCGCGGATTTCACGTGAGCTTTATGCCGAGCTGCAGCGGGATGATACCCCGGGGGAAGAGGGGAGTGCAGAAAAGATAGTCCAGCACCTTATCGAAACCCGCAAGCGGCTGAGAGAAGAGAGACGGTGGCAGCAGGCGGACCTGGTGCGGAATAGACTCGATGAAGCCGGCATAACTCTTGAAGACACCCCGCAGGGGACGGTGTGGAAGCGGAAAAGATAGTCTGCAGTAAGTCTGCTGTCGGCGAGATGAACCGCGCCCTGACAGCTATAGGAACATGATTGCGAGTTTACTGGGCTTGGTCACCCGGCACGAGGGCAGAAAATTCCTCAAGCTCAGGCCGGAGCTCGATGAACGGGCGCTGGACAGTGCGCAGCATAAAGAGAAGGCCTCCCTCTATATCCACATCCCCTTCTGCCGCACCCTGTGCCCTTTCTGCTGCTTCAACCGCTACCTGTTCAAAGAGGACGCCGCGCGGCGGTACTTCCGGCACCTGAGAAAAGAGCTTGACCTCTACGTCCGGCGCGGCTTCAGCTTCTCTGATTTCTACTTCGGCGGCGGCACTCCCACCATCCTGATGGACGAGCTTGCCGGCTTCATCGGGCACCTCAGAGATGTCTTTGAGGTGAAGCGGATATCGCTGGAAACCACCCCCCGAGAAATCACCCCGGAAAACGTTACCCTGCTCAGAAAGGCGGGCATCAGCCGGCTGTCCATCGGCGTGCAGAGCTTCGATGAGGACATCGTCAAGGCGATGGGACGCCCCTTCGGCCTCGCCACAGAGATAAAAGAGCGCCTGCTCCTGGCGCAGGGACAGTTCGATACGCTGAACGTGGACTTCGTGTTCAACTTCCCCGGCCAGACGGTCCCTCAGTTCGCCGCCGACGTACAAGCTTTCAAAGAGCTGGGGCTGGACCAGGCCACTTTCTATCCCCTGATGGCCTCCCCCCACAAGAAGAGCAGCCTGGAGAGAAAGTTCAGCCGGGTGGACTTCTCCCGCGAGCCTGGCTTCTACCGCGTAATCCAGGAAGAACTCTACGCGCAGGGCTATACTCCCTCCACAGTCTGGTGCTTCTCCAGGGGGGAAAGAATGATAGACGAGTACATCATCGATTATGACGACTATATCGGCATAGGCGCCGGGTCGGTGAGCATCGTGGGGGACAATTTTTACGTGAACTCCTTCTCGCTGGAGCGCTACGGTGAGCTGGTGGCCGGCGGCAGGCTGCCGGTGGTGGGGTGGAGACAGCTTGCCGGGAAAGAGGCCCTGCGTTACTACCTGCTCACCAAGCTCTTCGGCATGGAGGTGGATAAAGACCGCTTCCGGCGCCGCTTCGGCGCCGATATCGGGCGCAAGCTGGGCAACGAGCTCCGCTTCCTGAAGCTCTTCGGCCTGGTGCGGGAGGGCGCGGACATACGCGTCACCGTGAAGGGTATGTACCCGGTGAGCGTGATGATGCGCGAGTTCTTCGCCGCGCTGAACGGTCTGCGCGAGCTCTACATCGAGAAGCAGATCTGAGCGCCGTTACCTGATGGCCACGTGGATTCCGGCCACCCCCAGCAGCAGCGGCCGGTAGAAGACCTGACGGAAACCCGCTTCCAGCAGCATCTGCCTGACCTCTCCCGCGGTATAAAAGCTGGCCGCAGATTCGGCGAGGTAATGGTAGGCCACCCGGTTGGAGGAAAGCCGGTAGCCGAGCTGGAAAACGGCCCAGCGCAGGTAACGGTGAAAGAGCCAGCGCACCGGCCTCGACTCCGGCTGGCTGGTCTCCACAATGACGTACCGGCCTCCCGGCACCAGCACCCGCCTGACCTCCTCCAGATGACGGTGGGCCAGCCGGTTGCGGTAGGTCAGATTGCGGAAGGCGAAAGATATGCCCACGCAGTCGAAAGATTCACCGCTGAAGGGCAGATTGGCCGCGTCCCCGTGGACAAATGCGGGTTGCCTTTCCGGGGGCAGCGCGCCGGCTTTCTCCCTGGCTATCTCCAGCATGGGCAGACTGTAATCGATGCCGGTCACCAGCGCCGGGCTGCGCCGGGCCAGGGCTATGGCCAGGTCCCCGGTGCCGCAGGCCAAATCCAGCACCCGCGCGCGCGCAGCTTTCAGACACTCCCGGGCCGCTTTCTCGCGCCAGCGCCGGTCCAGTCCCCAGGTGATTATCCGGTTGACCAGGTCGTAGCGGGGCGGCACCGAGGTGAACATACGGTGCAGGGGTAGACCTTGCCCGCCTGTCTCAGGAGGTTCCGTCATCACACGCCGTTCCAGACTAAAGCACAACCGCCAGGATGTAGCCGGCGCCCAGCAGCAGCTGGGTCAGCAGCACCACCAGAACATTGCTGGCCATACCCCCCACCAGCCGGCCCATATCCCCGTGCTGGCGCGAAGCGCGTATGGCCTTTATGGCGAAGGGCAGGGTCAGCAGGGCGATCAGGGAGAAGGGGGGCAGCACCCCGGCAGCCGCCCAGACCACTATCCACAGGTAGACCAGCAGCGTGGCCGCCGAATATACCAGGCTGGCCCCGTTCTTTCCCATAGTTATGGGTAGGGTCTTTCTTCCCGCCCCGCGGTCCGCCTCCACGTCCGGGAACTCGTTCAGGAGGAGGAGGTTATGCACCAGAATACCGGAAGGCACGGCCGCGATGACCGCATGCCAGGTGTACTGTCCCGCCTGGGCAAAGTACATGCCCATGACGGGCAGTAACCCCAGTCCCAGCCCCGCCGCCCACTCCGGCCAAGGCGTTTTGAGGATGACCGGGCTGTACAGCAGAAGGCACAGCGCCGCTACCACCAGCAGCGGCAGCAGCAACCAGCCGGCTGCCAGCACAAAATAAATGCCGATGCCCGCCGCCAGTAGCAGAGAGCCGATGCCCAGCCACAGCACCTGTGCCGGGGCGAGGAGGCCGGCGGGCAGAATGCCGCTGCCCCCGCTGAAGGGCGTGCGCTTGGTGGCCAGGTCCACGCCGCTGCGATAATCGAAATAGTCATTGATGGTGTTGACGCTGATATGCGCCAGCACCAGCCCGACCCCGGCAAGGAGGGCATACCCCACCTGCCCGTAGCCGTCATACCAGGCTATACTGCCGCCCAGAAATGCCAGCACCACGGAAAGGGTCAGAAACTGGGGCCGGGTCTCCAGCACCCAGACTTTGAAGCTCAATCCGGCACCTCCCGAATAACTTCAAAAGGAATGATGGAGGCATTGTCCATCGGACAATGCCTCCAGTGGCCACTCTTTACCCATAACAGAGCGCACCGCCCTTTCGCGGAGCGGGCCCCGCTGGATATGGAACACTGCCGGGAGCCAGATACGAAGATACTAGGACTTGCCGATGCGGAAGACTTTGGTGCCGCAGTTCGGGCATACGCCCTGGACTGCCGGCCGCCCGTTCTTCAGCGTAACCTGCTGCGCGTTCTTGATCTCTACCTTTTTCCGGCACTTCATACAATAGGCCTGGGCCATTTGGGAGTCCCTCCTTACGCCAGTTCTGTGAAGCTAGAGTAGCAGACTGGCAGACGTTTGTCAATAGCTTTGCGCTAGAAAAAGTGAACTAGGCCCCGCTTCCGGCCCGGATGGTCACCGGAGCGCCCGTATCTGCACCGAGGTAAGCGGCGGCGCTGCCGCCTTTGAGAGCGACCTCCAGGTAGCCGCTGCTGCCGACGAGCGCTAGCAGTCCCTCGCCTTCCGCATAGGTGCGGCTGAGCCCCGAAATAGTGCGTCCCCCGATTTCCACGGTCATCTCCGGACCGGGCAGCTCCCCCGCGGCGATATCGGTGATGAGATTGCCGAAATTGTCCACGTGCAGGACCCGGCCCGCGATTGTCCCTCCCGGGGTGTGGCGTGGACCGGCCTGCGGCAGCAGAACCAGCTCGCTGACCCTCTCGCCGAACTCTTCCGGCGCGTGCCCCAGGGACAGTCGCGCGGCTACCGGAGCGAAGATGTCCCTGCCGTGGAAGGTAGGGCTTACCGGGGTGCGCCAGAACTCCGGCCGGGTTATGTTTACCGCCCGTATCTGCGGCGGCAGGCCTGCCGCCGGCTCCGCCTTGAGGCCGCAGTCGCGCAAAACGCCGCTCAGGATGCCATTATCCGGGGCCACGAAGTCCGCCCGGGGGGTTCTGACGATGACCGCCCGGCGGCTGGTGCCCACCCCCGGGTCCACCACCACCAGGTGAATGGTGCCCTGCGGGAAGTATGCACAGGCGGTGCCGAGAATGAAGGCCCCCTGGGCGATGTTTTGCGGGCGGATGGTATGGCAGATGTCCACCAGACTGGCTCCGGGATTGATGCCCAGGATAATACCTTTCATCGCCGCCACATAGGCATCCGTGAGGCCGAAATCTGTGGTTAGCGTGATGATGGCGCCCATCTCTCCCCGCTAGCGCAGGCGGAGGGTAACGATGGCCACGATGATGAACAGGACCGCCAGACCGATGGTCAGCTGGAACATGCTCTTTTCCAGTCCGCGCTTGGTCCGGTAAACGGTGTCCGCCTGCCCGAAGATGCCTCCCAGTCCGCCGCCCCGCACCTGGAGCAGGATAATCAGTATCAACGCTGCCGCCAGCACAATCTGGGCGATGTTCAAATAGGTCTCCATGCTATTCCTCTCCGGCGCTAACTCCCGGCCAGCTTATTCTTCAGTATGTCTCCGGCCAGCACCGGGTCGGCGCGGCCTCTGGTGGCCCGCATTACCTGTCCCACCAGGAATTTCAAGGCTGTCTCCTTGCCCGACTTAAAGTCGGCAACCGCCCGGGGATTGGCGTCTATCACCCCGGCAACGGCCGCTTCAAGCTGGGCGTTATCGCTTATCTGGCTCAGTCCGCGTTCGCTTATCAACTCGGCGGCGCTTTTCCCGGTGGCAAACATCTCTTCCAGCAATGACTTGGCCATTGCCACGGTGATGGTGCCGCGCGAGGAAGCAATCAGCCGCGGAACCTGCTTCGGGCTCACCTTTCTGGCGAACTCTTCTATGTCAACCGAGTGCGCATTCATAATACGGCTCACCTCGCCGAGCAGCCAGTTGCTTACCTCTTTGGCTCCCCGCTCCCCCGGCAGTTCCCTGAAAGCCTCCGAGCGCAACGCCGCCTCGAAGTAGTCCGCCAGCGCCCGGGAGTCGGTCAGCAAGCCGGCGTCATAGGCGGGCAGGCCGTACTCCTGCATAAACCGCTCGCGGCGCTGTTCGGGGAGCTCGGGCAGTCTGGCTTTTATCTCTTCCACCCATTCCCGGCTGACGCGCAGCGGGGGCAGGTCCGGCTCCGGAAAGTAGCGGTAGTCATGGGCGTACTCCTTGCTGCGCTGGGAAACTGTCTTTCCCTTCTCCTCCACCCAGCCCCTGGTCTCCTGTACAAGCCGCT
Organism: uncultured Dehalococcoidaceae bacterium; assembly: GCA_964652725.1. Lineage (GTDB taxonomy): Bacteria > Chloroflexota > Dehalococcoidia > Dehalococcoidales > RBG-16-60-22 > CAZZAU01. The sequence goes on from CAZZAU010000101.1 coordinate 5,511, forward strand.
TTCCTTCAGCGGCGGCTTCCATCTGGCGCCTGGCCTCATAGTCCATGGCCAGGTAGACCGCCCGGAAGCTGTTCATATTTTTGACTTCCACCTTGGGCATAGACTGCGTGCTGCCCTCGGGGCGGACGCTGATGTTGGCATCGCAGCGGAAGCTGCCTTCCTCCATATTGCCCGTGGATACACCCAGATACTGGAGAATGGTGCGCAGCTTGACCAGGTACTGGCGGGCCTCTTCCGGGGAGCGGATATCCGGCTCGCCGACGATTTCCATCAGCGGCACGCCGGAGCGGTTCACGTCCACCAAGCTGTAGTCCTCCCCGTCCGGCCCGGTGCGGTGAAAGAGCTTGGCCACGTCTTCCTCCAGGTGCACGCGGGTGATGCCCACCCTTCTTTTCTGCCCGCTCACCTCCACTTCCAGCCAGCCGCCTTTGCCGATGGGCGCGTCATACTGGGAAATCTGGTAACCCTTCATAAGGTCGGGGTAGGGGTAGTTCTTGCGGTCGAACTTGGTGTACTCCGAGACGGTGCAGTGCAGCGCCAGCGCCGTCATAATGGTATATTCTATGGCCTGCCCGTTGATGACGGGCAGGACGCCGGGCATACCCAGGCAGACCGGGCAGACGCGGGTGTTGGGTGGGGCACTGGCATAGTCAGCGCCGCAACCGCAGAACATCTTGCTCCTGGTAAGCAGCTGGGCGTGTACCTCCAGGCCGATGATGGTTTCAAACTTGGTCGCCGTCGTCACCATAACAGATAACCCATTTAGTATAGCAGCTATGCGCTACGACTGACAAGGAGGGGGGACAATATGCTATAATGGGCGTCAGGGGCTGTAGCTCAGTCGGGAGAGCACCTCCTTTGCACGGAGGGGGTCAGGGGTTCGAATCCCCTCAGCTCCACCAAGGTTATCAATAGGTAGAACCGCCACATCTTTCCAACCACTCGGTCCCGGCACCAGGGGCAACTTATAGCGTAGTGTTACGGACTTTCCATCAGTCTCTAATCGCTTTACGAATGAACGTAAGAACGCT
>CAZZAU010000102.1:0-2777 GCA_964652725.1 uncultured Dehalococcoidaceae bacterium
TCCTCGGTGATGATGGCCTCGGAGTGGCCGGAACCGTAGCTTGCTATGTGCGCCAGCGTCTCGTCAAGTGAATCCACAACCCTGATGGCTGCCACAAGGGCAAGGAACTCCCGCCCCCAGTCCGCCACAACGGCCGGGACCAAGTTCAGCCCGGGCTGCGCTTTCAGAATAGCCAGGGCACGCTCATCACAATGCATCTCCACGCCGGCCGCAGCCCACGCGGCGGACAGAATCGGGAGGTACTTCCCGGCGATGTCTCTATGCACAAGCAGAGTGTCCAGAGCATTGCAGACGGTGGGGCGCTGCACTTTGGCGTTATGGGCGATGGCCACCGCCTGCTTCAAATCAGCGCTGCGGTCAACATAGGTGTGGCAAACTCCAATGCCCCCGGTCACCGCAGGCATACAGGCCTTTTCGGACACCGATTTTATCAGTCCGGCCCCACCCCGTGGAATGATGAGGTCGATGACATCGCTCATCGTCAGGAGGTGGTCCACCAGCGCCCGGTCCGTGTTACGGACGGACTGCACGGCGGCGGCGGGGATGCCGGCGACCGCCGCGGCCCCTTGCACCACGCTAGCCAAGACGTTGTTCGAGCGCACCGCCTCCCGCCCGCCGCGGAGGATGACCGCGTTGCCCGATTTCAGGCACAGAGCGGAAATATCCACCGTGACGTTGGGGCGGCTCTCATAGATGGCGCCGATGACGCCAAGGGGCACCCGTTTTTTGCCTATCTGGAGACCGTTGGGCATGGTGCGCATATCAAAGACCTCACCCACGGGGTCGGGCAAGGCGGCCACGCAGAGAACATCGGCGGACATCGCCTCCAGGCGGCTCTCGTTCAGCAGCAGGCGGTCGAGCATGGCGGTGCCCATCCCGGAAGCCTCGGCTTCTTCGTAGTCGTCCCGGTTGGCGGCCAGTATCTCGTCTTTCCTGGCCAGAAGCTCGCGGCTGACGTTCTGCAGGGCTTTGTTCTTGGCATCCGTGGAGAGGCAGGCCAGGCGGCGGGCGGCGGTTTTGGCCGCTTGTCCCATGGACTCCAGTTCCTCAATGGCGGCTTTCATATTCGTTCTCCCGAAAATCCCCCTTGGGTCCCCATTTATAAAAATCAAGAGGAAAACTAATCGTCTCCCTTTAATAAAGGGAGATAAGAGAGGGATTACTATGCGCCGGTTTCTCTCCGTTCCATATACCACGAATTACAGTGAAGAGGAACTTCTCCCGACTAAGGTCTTTCTTTTATCATACCAGAATTACTCCAGCGGGCTGAGGCCGGTGAACTGGTAGATATAGCGGGGCGGCACGCCGAGCACAGCCCGGTTCACCCGCTTCCGCAGTCGGCACTTACCCCGGCGCGCGTCCTCCAGTTCGATGACGTAGTGATTGCTCTCGTCGAGCCGCATATAGTCATCCAGTGTCAGCTCTCCCCACCAGTTGTTCGGCGCCTCGCTGTGGAAATGATAGCTCACGCCGGTAACAAGCTCGTTGTCGGTCACCCGGTAAAGTTTACCGTTGCTCAATTCATACCTCCTGCAAAATGGCCAGGTTGTCCCTGTGCACAATCTCCGGCCCGTAATCAAAGCCCAGCAGGGCTGCTATTTTCCCGGAATGCGCCCCCCGGATGCGCTCCACGTCGCTCGAGCTGTAGTTGGCCAGGCCGCAGCCCAGATGATTTCCCCCGGCGTCATAGATGTCCACCATATCCCCCCGCTCGAACTTGCCGGACACCTCCTTGATGCCGGCCGCCAGCAGGCTGCGGTTTTGTTTCCGCAACGCCACGGCAGCCCCCGGGTCCACCACCACCCGGCCACGCACCGAAAGCCCGCAAAGCATCCACCGCTTCCGGCTCTCCAGCCCTTCCGCGGAGGGCAGAAAGCGCGTACCCACCTCCTCCCCCGCCGCCAGCCTCGGAATTACGTCCGGTTCACGGCCGTCGGCGATGACCACGGTCACCCCCGAGGCTGTGGCCAGTTTGGCGGCCTCGATTTTGGTAACCATCCCCCCTATGCCCAGACTGCCCGCCCTGTCCGCCAGGCGCTCGATGGAGCGGTCAATCTTCTCCACCCTGGGGATGAGACGGGCGGTGGGGTCCCGCCTTGGGTCTGCGGTGTGCAGGCCGGCGGTATCGGTCAGCAGAAGCAGCAGGTCGGCATCGACAAGATTGGCCACCATAGCGGAAAGATTATCATTATCGCCGAACCTGGCCGAGTTCAGCTCGTCCACGGCCACCACATCGTTCTCATTGACGATGCACACCACCCGTAATTGGAGTAAGGCCATAAGCGTATTGCGGGCGTTAAGATAGCCGGCACGGTCGGAAAGGTCTGACTTGGTGAGCAGTGCCTGCGCCACCGGGATATCGTACCGGCCGAAAAGCTCTTCATAGACGTGCATCAGGCGGCTCTGCCCCACCGAGCACAGCACCTGCTTGAAGGGGATGCCCCTGATCTTCCTGCTCAGGCCCAGGCGCTCCCTCCCCGCCGACATCGCACCCGAGGATACCACGATGATTTCCAGCCCCCGCCGGTGCAGCTCCGCTATCTGCGCCACCAAGGCGGACATGATGTCCGCGTCCAGGCGGCCAGCGCCGCCGGTGATGAGACCTGTGCCCAGCTTGACCACTATCCGCCGGTATGGTGATTCTGCCAGCTCTCTCTTTGTCTTTTCCTTGCTTTCCATTTGACGTTTTCGCCGATTTGTTACATTATAGCAAGCGAAGGTTTCCCGAACAAGGAGACTATTACCAAAATACTATTAATGCCATGAATAACTTCTTT
>CAZZAU010000102.1:2787-6485 GCA_964652725.1 uncultured Dehalococcoidaceae bacterium
TTTGATTTCATTCAGGTCTTTTCTCTGGGCTTGTTTCTCCTTCTGTTCGCCGGCAGGACATTATACTTGCGCTGGAGCAGAAAAGTCAATGCTTTCACTCTGGTTAATGTGCATAAAGGGTGGCAATATTTCCTGGAGCTCTCTCTTTTCCTCGGGGTAAACTTGTGGATTGCGGAAGTGCTTCTATATGCGCTGCCAGTTTCTTTCCGACTGTTCCCCTGGCCTTTCGCCATCTCCCTGATTGACTCTTCTGCGGCCAGAGTCGCTGGAGTTGTTCACGTTTTTTCCGGGTTTGCCTTTTTTATCCTGGGCCTGATGGCGCTGGGCAGCTCGTGGCGGTTGGGTATAGATGAAAAAGCACCCGGCACACTGGTCACCAGAGGAATTTACAACTTCTCCAGAAATCCAATCTACGGTTTCTTTGACCTCTACCTTCTGGGCACTTTTTTCATCAATGGCAAGTTGATTTTCCTGGTCTTTGCCCTGCTCGTAGCCGTTAACCTGCACTACCAGATTATCGGCGAAGAGAAATTCTTGAGACAGATTTACGGGAAGCTGTACCAGGAGTATCTCACCAGCACCAGCCGTTATTTTCCCTGGCACAAGTTAACCGGCTGGCTGACCAGAAGGTCTCCGGAAGCGGCAGAGATTTAAAGAACAGGGGGAAGTCCACATGAAACTGAGAGATATGGTCAAATTGGCCGTCAGCATCATCGCCTGCGAGGGGGCAGGGCTTATCGGCTCGGTATTCACCACCCCCGCCATCCCCACCTGGTACGCAGGCCTTCAAAAGCCCCCCTTCACCCCGCCCAACTGGCTCTTTGCCCCCGCATGGATTACCCTCTACCTGCTGATGGGCATCGCCGCTTTCATCATCTGGCGGCGGGGCCTGGACAACCGGGGGGTGAAGATAGCACTGGCGGTATTCCTGGTACAACTGACCCTGAATACCCTGTGGTCTGTGGTTTTCTTCGGAATGCAGTCGCCGCTTTACGGCGTCATCGTCATTGTCCTTCTGTGGACGGCCATACTGGTCACCATAATCAGGTTTGCCAGACTGTCTGCGCCGGCCGCCTGGCTGCTGGCGCCCTACATCCTCTGGGTGAGCTTTGCCGCAGCGCTCAACGTCTCCATCTGGATGTTGAATTGATTATGTCAAGCCTGCCAGATATTCCCTGAGCCAGCACAACGCCGCCTCCGCCGCGAAGCGCTTGTTACCTTCACGGTCACCGTGAAAGACGTGTTCCCGGCTGAAGGCCCTGCCCCGGTAGGAAAGGCCGATGTAGAAAAGCCCCACCGGCTTCCCCGCGGTAGCTCCACCCGGCCCGGCGATGCCCGTGTCCGCGATGCAAATGTCCGCGCCCAGCACCCGGCAACCCCCAGCCGCCATCTCCTCCACCACGCAGGGACTTACCGCGCCATGCTTCTGTATGGTCTCTTCTTTCACGCCGACCACTTTTGTTTTAGCCTCATTGCTGTACGCGGTAATTGACCCCTTATAGTAGTCCGAGCTACCCGGCACTTCGGTGATGCGGTGGGATATGAGCCCGCCGGTGGCCGATTCCACCACCCCCAGCGTCAACTTCTTCTGGCGAAGCAGGTCGCCTATTTCATATTCGCGACTGACCATCGCTCACTCCACTGGTCCCGCTTTGCTAATGTCCCGCCCATTATAGCTCCATCCTCACGCTATTGTACATTCCATAACAATATACTAAACTAAGCCTTAGTACGGAAACCAAGGAGGTCTGCCATGGGCTTAACCGCTGCCTTGCTGGGTCTGGTGGGGGGACTGTGCGCGGTGATGGGCATTGTCACCGCCGCGGAGGTGCTTCCTCTGGTAATGCCGCAATTTACCTGGGCATTCTGGCTCTCGCTTTCCGCTTTGTTCCTACTGGGGGCTATCGCCTTCGCAGTGGGGCGCAGTGACTATGATTAGCTCCTGCGGACTATAGCTGTGGGGGAGCTACCTGGAGACTGAAACCTGGAGGTTGGGACTATGGGCATAATACGTGGTGATGACTACCGAGAAAATCTGCGGCGGCTGAAGCCTGAGGTCTATTATTTGGGGAAGAAGATAGAGAGCGTGGTTGACCACCCGGCCTTCATTCCCCACATTAACGCGGTAGCTCTGACCTATGATATGGCCCTGGCACCCGAGTTCGAGGAGCTGCTGACGGCAAAATCGCACCTCACCGGCGAGAAAATCAGCCTGTTCACCCACATACATCACAGCACCGGCGACCTGGTACAGAAGGTCAAGGCCCTGCGCGCCCTGGGACAGCAGACGGCTAGCTGCTTCGCCCGCTGCGTGGGCCATGACGCCCTGAACGCCATCTTCTCCGTCACCCACGATATGGATAAGAAGAAGGGCACCGCCTACCATCAACGGTTCCTCGATTTGCTGAAAGAAATCCAGGCCGGAGACATATTCATCTCCGGGGCCATGACCGACCCCAAGGGAGACCGCAGCCTGTCTCCCGGTCAGCAGCCCGACCCCGACCAGTACCTGCACGTGGTGGAGAAGAGGCGGGACGGCATAGTGGTGCGGGGAGCCAAAGTGCATATCACCGGCGCGGTCAACGCCCAGGGACACCTGGTTATGCCCACCACCTCCCTGAAAGAAGCGGATGCCGATTACGCCGTGTGCTTCTACGTGCCCGTGGATGCTCCCGGCCTGGTCCACGTCTTCGGCCGCCAGACCAATGACGAGCGCAAGTGCAGCGGCTGCCTTATCGACCAGGGCAACCCGGAATACGGCATAGTGGGGGGAGAGGCGCTGGTGGTCTTCGATGATGTCTTCGTCCCCTGGGAGCGCATTTTTATGTGCGGCGAGTACGAATTCGCCTTCGACCTGGTGGAGAGGTTCGCCACCGCCCACCGCCAGAACTACGGGGGCTGCAAGGTGGGGCTGGCCGACGTTCTGGTGGGCGCTTCCTACGCCCTCGCCGAAGCACAGGGCACGGCGGGCGCTTCCCACGTCAGAGACAAGCTGGTGGAAATGGTGCACCTGGCGGAGACGCTGTACTGCTGCTCCGTCGCCTGCTCCTGCCAGGGCTACGCGCTGCCCGCGGGCAACTTCATGGCCGACCCGCTGCTGGCCAACGTCACCAAGCTCAACGTTACCCGCTCCATCTACGAGATGGCCCGGCTGGCCCAGGACCTCGCCGGCGGCATGTTGGCCACTATGCCTTCCGAGACCGACTGGGCAGACCCCAGGGTAGGCAAATACGTGGACAAATACCTCAAAGGCGGCGCGGACTTCCCCGCCGAAACCCGGATGCGCCTGCTGCGCCTCATCGAAGGCATGACCTGCGGCACCGCGCTGGCGGAGTCAATGCACGGGGCGGGCTCGCCGCAGGCGCAGAAAATCATGCTCATGCGCCGCGCCAACTGGGAACGGAAGAAGAAGCTGGCCCAGAAGCTGGCGGGAATCGGGGAGCACCCGCAACTGGTGTGAGCGGGCCGCTGAAGATAGCGCTGAAATACTGCGGGTCCTGCAACCCGCTCATAGATGTGGTGCAAATCGGCCGCGAACTGAGAGGGGCCATCGACGCAGACTCCAGTATGAACCTTGTATCACCGCACAGCGCCGGCATTGACATTATGCTGGTCCTGTGCGGATGTCCCCGGGCCTGCGGCGATACCGCAGAGGCGCGGCGCAACGCAAGCGCTTGCATCCTGGTGGCCGGAGAAAG
>CAZZAU010000103.1:0-1305 GCA_964652725.1 uncultured Dehalococcoidaceae bacterium
CCTACCAGTTCGCCCCCGTCCACCACGATTACCTCCCCAGTCACATATCTGGCCGCGTCCGAGGCCAGGAACAGGGCTGCCCCGGCGATATCCTCCGGCACGCCGATGTAGCCCAGCGCCTTTGCCTTCGCCGCCGCTTCGCCTTTCGCCGGGTCCTTCCACAGCGCTTCACTGAGCCTGGTCTTGACCACCCCCGGCGCGATGGCATTGACCCTTATCTTGTACTGCCCCCATTCCTTGGCCAGCACCCTGGTCAGCATGATAAGCCCCGCCTTGGTCACGCTGTAAATGCCCAGCTCGGAAGGTATGATGCCCATAATGGAGGCGATGTTGATGATGCTACCTCCTCCCTGCTCCTTCATCGCTCTGGCTGCCAGCTGGCTCAGCATGAACGGCCCCTTGAGATTGACGTTCATGGTAACATCCCAGGCCCATTCCTCCGCCTCCAGCATCGGGCCGGAGTAAGGGTTGGTGCCGGCGTTATTGACCAGGATGTCCAGTTTGCCCCATTCCCGCTGCACCTGTGCCAGCAGGTTCCTGGACTCATCCACTCTGGCAATGTGGCTGGCGACGGCCAGGCTTCTGACCCCCTTCCCCTGTATTTCCCGCGCCACCGGCTCCAGGTCAGGCAGCTTACGGCCGCTCACGGCCACATCCGCCCCCTCCTCCGCCAGCGCCAACGCAATGGCCCGGCCGATGCCCCGGCTGGCGCCGGTAACCAGCGCTGTTCTGCCCCTCAGAGAAAAGCCCGCCGGACTCATACCTTACCCTCCCTGTTTCGCTTTTTTCTTGCCGCGCCACCAGATAAGAAGGACCACCAGACCGATGAAAACCCATACCGGACTGAAAACGCCTGTCCAGATGAAAATGTTGGCCAGTACCCGCCCGAAACCGACCAGCCCGTTCCAGGCCCCGCTGGCGATGCTACCCGCGCTCCAGCCGGGTAGCACGGTGATATAGTCCGGCCTCTCCTCGGTATCCTCACCGCCGCGGTCATCGGTGACGGTGAGAACCACCGTATATGTCCCGTCAGACCTGTAGGCGTGAAGGGGATGGCTTTCGGTGCTGGTGCTGCCGTCGCCGAAGTCCCACTGGTAGCTGTACGGCGCCACGCCGCCCCCCACATTGCTGTCAAAGCGGACTTGCTCTCCCTCTTTGACGGTCACCTTGCTGGCGCTGAACCTGACCTCAAGCCGGGACTGCTCCAGATTGATATTGATGAGCGACATTGCCGAGGTGCGCTCCAGATACTGCATGCGCCCCCTGATACGCTCGATTTCCTCCCTGACCCTGCTCAGCTCGCGC
>CAZZAU010000103.1:1315-6483 GCA_964652725.1 uncultured Dehalococcoidaceae bacterium
CACCTCCATCGCCTTCTCCAGAATCGCCAGCAACTGCTGCTCAGTCGCCTCCAGATTGCTCAGCCTTGCGCTCAGGTCGACGTATTCCTCGGTGACGTCCTGACTGGAGGTGACCTCGGAGACCACCTCCACCGCCATATTCCTCAACACGCCGAGGGCATAGGTGAACTGCTCCGCGGGCACCCGGATGGTGATGGCACCTACCAGTCTTTCTCCATCCCTCCAGCTCTGTGAAGACACCACGTAGCCTTCCAGACCGTCCGCCAGCCCGGCTATCCCGTCGATGGTGCCCCGCACATCCTCCACCACCAGTTGCAGGTTTCCGGTGCGCACTATCATACGCTCCATCTCCCCCGGCACCGGAGCCGGCGCTGGAACGGGGGCAGGCACCGGTGTTTCTCCAGCCCCGTCCTTCACGGGTGGCACCCCGGGGGCCGGCGCCGGGCCGGGCGTGGCCGTCGGTGAAGGCGCCGGAGCCCGAGAGCCTTCGCCCATAAACGGCGCGGCGCAGCCAGCCACCGCCGTCAGCAGGATAGCCACCGTCAGTGTCAGCAGGATTCTTTTCATCATCTCTCCCCTTTTGACAGATTTAGTAAGTAAAACGGCGGGCGAGGGGAAAAGTTGGTGTCATCCTTCAATTTAAGGAAAGAAGCCCAGCTGGCAATTGCAGATTCTGATGGAAAGTCTGTTCGCTGCCTGCCCCACCTCCCGGGGCGCCACCTTCAGCTCCTTCGCTATCTTAAACGCCACGGCACAGGGCAGCTTCCCATCCACCAGTGATGACTTGATTCTGTTCTCCAGTTCGCTTCCCACTCAACAGCCTCCAGGGTCAACGTTCCCGCTACATATTAGCACGTCCCGCGCCGCCGCTGCGAGGGCCGGGGCGGGTGACCGTGTCTTTTCTGGCCATCTCGCGACTTCGCCCCCACCACCGACCTCCCGGATGGCTGGCGCAAACGTCAATGAAACGGCAGACAGTGTCAAACATCCCTAGCGGTTGTATAATAACCGTATACTTCATACTTCGTTAAGTTATCGGCGGGGGATATGACCAAGATCCTAGTTATTGAAGACGACCCAAAAGTGGCGGATTTCCTGAGGCAGGGATTACAGCAGAGCGGCTTTGAGGTGGAATTCGCTGTCAGTGGCCGCCGGGGGCTGGAACTCACTCAGGCGGACACGCCGGACCTGGTTATTCTGGACCTGATGCTTCCAGACATCGACGGTATTGACGTGTGCCGCCAGGTACGCGCGGCCGGTGACGCGGGCATCATCATCCTGACAGCCCGGGGATTTGTCGGCGAGCGTATCCGGGGCCTGGAGGCAGGCGCAGATGACTATCTGCCCAAGCCCTTTGCCTTCGATGAGCTGCTGGCACGTATAAAAGCGGTGCTGCGTCGCCGTTCCCCGTCCAGCAAGGCCATAATACAGGTGGGAGACCTGGAGGTCAACGCGGAAAAAAGGGAAGTCAAACGGGGTGACCGGACGGTGGAGCTTACCGCCCGTGAATTCGACCTGCTGAGACTGCTCGCGGAAAACGCCGGCAGGCCGCTCAGCCGGGGATACATCATTCAGCGCGTGTGGGGCTATGATTTTGAAGGTGAGACAGACCCGGTCAAGGTATACATCAATTTCCTCAGGCGAAAGCTGAACGCTGGCGGAGAGTCCGACCTCATCCATACGGTGCGCGGCTTCGGCTACGCGCTCAAGGAGTAGCCGATGCGAATGAGCCTGCGCCGCCAGATATTCTTGTGGTATGCGCTGGTCATACCTCTGATTATAACCGGGCTGGCCATAACCGCCCAGACAATCCTAGTGGAAGGCCTGGCGGAATCACTTGACCGCCGCCTCGAAGAAAGAACGGACGTCGTCGCCAGCACCATCGTTTCCAGTCCTGAGCTCACCCGGAAAGAATACGAAGAGCTGGTGGAGCACCTCACCGAACAGAGGTTAGCCTACGTGCCTGCCGTACTCCGTATCAGCGATTCCGACCGCAACGTCCTAGTCACCTTCGGAGACATTCCCGATCCCATGCTGCCGCTTATGGATGCGCAGTTCTTCCTGCCGGAAGACCCCGATGGCAGGTTCGAGACTGTCAAAATGAGGGGGCTTGAAACTATGCGGCTGTATACCGTCCCGGTATATGCCTCCACCGGCGAACTCATAGCCCTGGTGCAGACCGGGGATAGCGTGGCCCCGGTCACGCTGGCCCGCGAGCAGCTCTGGCTCTACGCTCTGTCAATAGGACTGGCCGGAAGCGTCATCGCCCTGGTGGTCGGCTATTTCATTCTGTGGCAGGGGTTCCGCCCGCTGGAAAAGATTCTGAACCGTGTGCGTGATACAGGCGCCAGAAGTCTGGCCGTCAGGCTCCCGGAGGAGTCTCGCCCCAGGGAACTGCAGGAACTGGCTGACACCCTGAACCGTATGCTCGAACGCCTTGACACAGAATTCAAGACAAGGGAGCGATTCGTCGCCACGGTATCACATGACCTGAGAACGCCCCTCACTATCATTCAGGGGCAGATAGATGTCTTGCTGATGCAACCGACTACGGACAGCGCGACCCGGCAAAAACTGGAAGCCATGTCCGGGGAAGTGCGCCGGCTGGCCCGGATGACCGCCAACCTCCTGCTCAGCGCTCAGCTGGAATCCGCCCCTATCTTCACCCCGGGAGACGTTGACCTGAGCGAGTTGCTGAACGAGGTAGGACGGGAGGCGCCGGTACTGGCTCCTGACCTTCACTTCAAGCTCTCAATCCCGGAGATTGTGGTGGTCCCCGGCGATTACGACCTGCTCAAGCAGATGGTACTCAACGTGGTAGACAACGCCGTAAAGTTTGCCCCGGAACACAGCACCGTTTCCCTGGGGCTTACCTGTAACCGCGGACAAGCCATCATCGAAGTATCGGACACCGGAGTGGGTATACCTGAGGAAAAGCTGGCTCGCATCGGCGAGCCTTTCTTCCGGACGAATACCGCTACCAAAACCGGACACGGCAGTACCGGCCTGGGCCTGACCATCGTCAAGCAAATCCTGAGCCTCCACGGCGGCGAACTGATGATCGACAGCCGGGAAGGGGGCGGAACCAGAGTGGCCATGCTGCTGCCACTTCCAACAGCCAGCATATAACTTTCTCGCGCCGCGGTTTAACCCTTTTTGAACTCTTGTTCAACCACCGTTTAACGGTACCCTGTTAATATCCATTATACAGGGACATTTCCCAGCCTGGCTTTTGAGGGGAGGTGATAGGTTATGCGCTGACTGACACATCCGGTACAGGGTCGAAAAAATAAAACACAAGTATATCAAAAGGGAGGCCGTTAGATGAGAAAACGAATCATAGTGCCGGGCGCGCTCCTGGCCGTGACCTTGCTGGCGCTGGCACTGGTGGGCTGCACCAAGCCACTGACAATGAGCATAGGCGAACCCAAGAACGGTGCCAGTGTCACGGCATCCAACATCCCCCTCAGGGTCTATGTCTCTGACCCCAAAGCAACAGTATGGATCAATGACAGCCAGACAGATGTTTCCAAGACCCGCTCCGGTACGGGCTACATTTCCACCACCATCGACCTTAGCGAAGGCGAGAACCCCATCAGGGTCGTCGCCGCGCGCGGCTTCAAAAAGGGAGCGTGGAAGGACACCGTGGAAAATATGGTGACCGTTACCTACACACCGAAATAGACACAACAAAGAACCGTATGTATAGTCGCGAGAGGCTGCCAGCCGCCTGAGATAAAACAGCAGCCTTTCGCGGCTACAACAGATTCTAAGTATTCTGCAGCCACCAGCACCAATACCAACTAGCAGACACCGGGCCCGGTGGAATCAACCGGCTTTTCCTTTCGCGGGAAGCATACGGCCACCGACTTTGACACGAGCATGCCCGAACTCACAGGTCCGCCGCCCGCGCCATCTGTTCGGCGATGGCGCGCATATTATCGATGTAGTCCCGCGCCAGCGGGTCAACAAACACCACCCTGCCCTCTATGGCTGCGGCAATAACCTCCGCGCTGCGGGGATTGAATTGCGGCTCGGCGAAAACCACCCTGATGTCCCTCTCCCTGGCCTGTTCAATCAGGCGTTGCAGGGCGGCCGGGGTGGGTTCCTTCCCTTCGCGCTCGATGAGCAGCATATCCAGGTCATATTCCCTGGCGAAGTACCCCAGTGCCGGATGGTATACCATGACTGTCCGATTCTCCAGCCCGGACAGTTTTTCCCTTATCTCCATATCAAGGGCGGCGAGCCTCTCGATATAGGCATCCCGGTTTTGCTCGTAGTAGTCCGAGTTTTCCGGGTCAACCGCGACCAGACCCCGGCAGATATTGCGCACCATCTGCTGCGCGTTCACCGGCGACATCCAGATATGAGGATCCATCATACCGGCGTGCTCTTCTTCTTCGCCCACGTGTTCCTCTTCCTCCGCCTCTACCTCTTCTTCCGTCATCTCCCGCAGCTCCACTCCCTCGGAACAGTCCACCACCAGCATACCTCTATTGGTAGCAACCAGCCTGTCGAGCCAGCCCAGCTCAAATTCCACTCCGGAGCCTACCGCAGCGTAAATTCTGGCTCCGGATACGGTGCGCATCTGGGAAGGAGTGGGTTCATAGGTATGGGGGTCAGCCCCCGGCGGCACCATGACGGTTACCGCCACGCGGTCGCCGCCTGTAGCCTCCACAAATTCAGCCTGGGGCAGAATGGTGACCATCACCCCGATGCCCTCAGCCTGCTTATCTTCCGTTTCGCAACCGGACGCGGAAAACGCTGTCAGCGCCAGCGTGACGATGCCGACAAAAGCCGCTAGCTTGTTCATCTCAATTCATTGAAGAGGAAAAGCGCACCAGTTGTCAATGCGGCAATAATTGACTTTTTTTTTCCGCTCTAGGTCAAAATCCATCATCAAACTGCCCCTTTTTCTATTGACAAATATATCCAACATTCGTATAATAGGAATACGGTAACCGCTTGCCGCTTTTCAAAGGCTGGTGCAAAATGAAACGAATCTACGTCAACGAGGAGGCCTGCATGGGCTGCGGACTGTGTGAAGTCCACTGCCGGCTGGCCCATTCCATCGCCGCCGACCCTGTCAAGGCTTTCCAACGCGAAAGCGAAAGCCCCCGGCTGCAGGTGCAGCGGAGGTCGCCGGTTTCCTTCGCTCTGCCCTGCCG
>CAZZAU010000104.1:0-6472 GCA_964652725.1 uncultured Dehalococcoidaceae bacterium
GAGATGAAGCTGCGGGAGCGGGTGGAGAAGATAGCCACCACGGTCTACGGCGCGGACGGCGTTTCCTGGACGCCGGAAGCCGAGGCCAAAGCCAGGTACTTCGAGTCCGACGCCAAATTCAATGAGTACGCCACCATGATGGTAAAAACCCACCTTTCCCTGAGCCATGACCCGGCCCTCAAAGGCGTGCCCAAAGGCTGGATACTGCCTGTCAGGGACGTGCTCATCTACTCCGGGGCCAAGTTCCTCTGTCCCTGCGCCGGTACCATAAGTCTGATGCCGGGCACCAGCTCGGACCCGGCTTTCAGGCGCATCGATGTGGACGTCAACACCGGTAGGGTGAGCGGTCTCTTTTAAACTGTTAAAATAATATGGAAGGTGAAAACAACGACCAGCAAAAAGGCAAAGGTCCACTTCAATCCCGATAACGTGGACATCGTGGTGGAGCAGGGAGAGAACCTGCTCCAGGCGGCTATCGCCGCCGGGGTGCGCATTCACGCCTCCTGCGGCGGGATGGGGACCTGCGGTACCTGCAAGGTGGTGGTGGAGAAAGGAGAGGTGCAGACCACCCGCACTGACAAAATCTCCGGAGAGGAGTTCCAGCGGGGCGTAAGACAGGCCTGCCAGAGCCGGGTGCTTTCAGACCTCACCGTCTATATTCCGGTGGAGTCAAGGCTGGAGAAGGCAGTCCTCTCCCGCGAGCACAAGCGCGTATCAAAGGTGCTGGCCACCGGCTGGAGGTTCACCCCACCCCTCAACAAGTACTACGTGGAGCTGCCGCCGCCTTCCAAAGAAGATAATGCCTCCGACCTTTCCCGCCTGCTCCGCGGCCTCAAGCAGACGTACCATCTGAGCAACCTTTCCATAGACTTCCAGGTGGTCAGGAAGCTGGCCAAAACTCTGCGGGAAGGAAAATGGAAGGTGACCGTCACCGCGCTGGTCACCGCCGTTAAGCCCAGGGCCGGGGACAGACGGCGCCCCAGCGTGATAAACATCGAGCCGGGAGACACCAGGGAAAAACACTACTCCCTGGCCTTTGACATCGGCACCACCACCATCTGCGGACAACTTCTTGACCTTGGCCGCGGCCGCATCCTGGCTGACAGCATCGCCTACAACGGGCAGAAAACCTACGGCGATGACGTCATCACCCGCATCGCCTACTGCCAGCGCCCTGGCGGCCTGAAGAAGCTGCAACAGGCAGCGGTGGGCACTATCAATGAAGTCATCGATGAGCTGGTGGCCCGGGCCAAAGTGGACAGAGAGCACATCGGCCACCTGATGGTGGCCGGCAATACCACCATGACCCAGATCCTCCTCGGGCTGGACCCCAAATACCTCAGACTGGCCCCCTATACGCCGGCGGCCAACTTCTTCCCGCCGGTGGAAGCCTCCTCACTGGGCATAAAGGTGGGATCTCACGTGTCCCTGTTCACCTTCCCTGCCGTAGCCAGCTACGTGGGCGGAGACATCGTTTCTGGCATTGTGGGCTCGGGCGTGCACCAGAGAAAGACGCTCACCTTCTTTATGGACATCGGCACCAACGGCGAGATAGTCATCGGCAACTCGGACTGGATGGCCACCGCCTCCTGCTCGGCGGGGCCGGCCTTTGAGGGTGGCGGCATCAAACACGGCATCGTGGCCACGGAAGGCGCCATCCAGGACTTCCGCATTGACCCCTCCACTCTCGAACCTGAAACCGGCACCATCGGCGACGTCAAGCCCAGAGGCATCTGCGGCTCGGGCCTGATAAGCATCGTCGCCGGCCTGCTGGAAGCCGGCGTCATCGCCCAGAACGGCAAGTTCAACCCTGACCTGCCCACCAGAAGGGTACGGGAAGGAAGCAATGGCTATGAATACGTGCTGGCCTGGGCGCCGGAGACCCGGACAGGCCAGGACATCGTCATCACCGAGGTGGACATAGACAACCTGATGCGGGCCAAGGCGGCAATGTACGCCGGCTGCAAGACCTTAAGCGACAGCGTGGGCATCGGCTGCTGTGACTTCGAGCAGGTGATTATCGCTGGCGCCTTCGGCAGCCATATCGATATCGAGAAGTCCATAACCATCGGCCTGCTGCCTGACCTCCCACCGGAGCGGTTCGTCTTCATCGGCAACGGCTCCCTGCTCGGCGCCAGGCTTACCTCCTTCTCCACCGACCTGCTGGACGATGCCCGGCGGGTAGCCCAGATGATGACCAATTTCGAGTTGAGCGAGAACGTTGATTTCATGAACAATTACGTGGCCGCTCTGTTCCTGCCCCACACCAACGCCCAGGAGTTTCCCAACGTGAGCAAGCGGCTGGCCGCGAAGAGAAAGGTGGCTTCAAAGAAAGGCTAATGAGCATAAACATCGCAGTGGCGGGCAAGGGCGGCAGCGGCAAGACCACCGTGGCCAGCCTGACCGTCCGCCATCTCAAGAACAGGGAACTGCTCCCCATTCTCGCCGTCGATGCCGACCCCAACGCCAACTTCGGGGAAAGCCTGGGGCTGAGCCCCAGAAGCACTGTGGGTGCTATCATCGCCTCTTTCAACGAGGAGAAAATCAACATCCCTCCGGGAATGACCAAGGAAGCCTACCTGGAAATCAGGCTGAACGATGCCCTGGTGGAGAGCAAGGGACTGGACCTGGTAACCATGGGCCGCGGTGAGGGGCCCGCCTGTTACTGCTACCCCAACCTGCTGCTGCGCAAGTTCATGGACCGGCTGGCTGGCAACTATGCCTGCGTGGTGATGGACAACGAGGCTGGCATGGAGCACCTGAGCCGGAGGACCACCCAGAACATAGATGAGCTGCTGCTGGTTTCCAACCACTCGGTCAAGGGAGTGCGCACCATCGCCCGGGTCAAAGAACTGGTGGACGAGCTGAAGCTGGTGGTGAAAAGACAATCGGTCATCATAAACATGGTTGCCGGTGGCATCGACCCCCTGGTGCGGGAGGAGCTCTCCCGGCTCGGCATCGAGCCTGCCGCCGTCATCCCGATGGACGAAAAAATCACTGAGTCCGATCTGAAAATGAGGCCCCTCCTGGAGCTGCCGGATGATTCGGCGGCGGCCAGAGTGGTGGACGACCTGCTGACCGGATTGCTTCAGGACAGGACCCGGGCCACAAAATGAGAGCAAGCAAGGGGATAAAATGACTGCGAAAATCATCAGCGGAACGGAAATCTCTAAACAGATTCGGGAAGAGCTCAAGCAGGAGGTCGCCGCGCTCAAGGAAAGGCATAACGTGGTGCCCGGCCTGGCCACCGTCCTGGTGGGCGCAGACCCCGCCTCCCAGGTGTACGTGGGGCAGAAGGAGAAGACCTCCATCGCCCTGGGCCTCTACTCGGAGCGGCATGACCTCCCCGCGGAGACCACCCAGGAAGAGCTGATGGCAATGGTCGAGAAGCTGAACAATGACCCCAGAATCCACGGCATACTGGTACAGCTTCCCCTGCCCAAACACCTGGACGAGACAGAAGTCCTCTATGCCATCAACCCCAGAAAGGATGTGGACGGCTTCCACCCGGTGAACGTGGGCAAACTGATGATAGGAGAGCCGGACTATCTCCCCTGCACCCCCCACGGCATCCAGCAGCTTCTGGTCAGGTCCGGGATACAGGTGGACGGTGCGGAGGTCGTCGTGCTGGGCAGAAGCAACATCGTAGGCAAGCCTATTGCCAACATCCTGCTGCAGAAGAAACCAGGCGCCAACGCCACGGTAACGGTATGCCATACCGGTACCCGTGACATTAGCTTTCACACGCGCCGGGCTGATATACTTATAGTGGCCGCGGGCAGACCGAAGGCCGTAACTGCCGATCTGGTCTCGGAAGGGGTGGTAGTGATTGACGTGGGCGTCAACCGCATCGGCAAAACGCCGGAGGGAAAAGACATACTGGCTGGCGATGTTGATTTCGAGACCGTCAAAGAGAAAGCCAGCGCTATAACCCCGGTCCCGGGAGGCGTGGGACCGATGACCATCGCCATGCTTATGCTCAATACGGTGCGGGCAGCCAAACTGGCTGCCGGACTGGCCTGAAGGAGGAAACAGATGGAAGACAACGTCAAGGAGAAAAAGGCTCCGGGTAGAGACAAGGTAAAGGTGCTCGGCGAGACTTACGAAGAAGGCGCACCCCAGGGCGAGGATATGGGAAGGTGGCGACAGAAGCTGGCGAGCCGGGAAGAAAAGCTCAAATACCTCCGGAATGCGGAGAGGTACTGGTATTCTCAGGACTGGTACGGTAGCGAAAGAAGAAAGACTCCGGCATAGTCATAAGGAGGAAAGAATGGCGTTCGAGATACCGAAGACCAAGTACACCGGCAAAATCAAAGAGATCAAGCTGGGCAAGGGAGACAAAGCCATCACCGTGGGCGGAGAGACGTGCTATCCCTTCTATCTTTTTGAAGGAGAGATGCCCCACGCTCCCAAGATCGCCATGGAAGTCTTCGATGCCCCGCCCGATGACTGGCCTGAAGCCGCCGCTGAGCCATTTGCCGACGTGCTGAACGACCCCGTGGCATGGGCAAAGAAATGCATCAGCGAATACGGGGCGGAAATGATATGCCTGCAATTGGTGAGCACCGACCCCAACGGTCTGGACCGCAGCGCCGGGGAAGCCACCGAGGTGGTCAAGAAAGTAGCCGACGCCGTGGAGGTGCCGGTCATTGTCTGGGGTACGGCCAACCATGACAAGGACGTGGAGGTCTTCCGTATGGCGGCCGAAACCTGCCACGGCAAGAACCTGATTATCGGACCGGTGGAGGAAGGCGACCACAAACAGCTCGGCGCCGCCGCCATCGGCTACCAGCATACCGTGGTCGCATCGTCCCCCATCGATATCAACCTGGCCAAGCAGCTCAATATCCTCCTGGGCAACCTGGGCGTGCCGGACTCGCAGATAATTATGGACCCCACCGTCAGCGGCATCGGCTACGGCATAGAGTACGCTTACTCGGTGATGGAGAGGATGCGCATGGCCGCCCTCACCCAGCAGGATGACAAGCTCCAGTTCCCCATCATCTGCAATCTCGCCAAAGAGGTCTGGAAGGCCAAGGAGGCACAGATAAAAGAAGAGGACGACCCCAAAATGGGCGATGCCAGAAAGCGAGGCATACTGCTGGAAGCTATGTCCGCCATGGTGCTGCTCCTGGCGGGGGGTGACGTGCTGATTATGAGACACCCTGAAGCGATCAGGCTGGTGCGCGAGATGATATCAGAGCTGACCGCTTCCTGATATAAACATAGTGGGAGGAAGGAAATGGCAGAAAAGGAAAAGCAAGTAAAAAGCATAGACCAAGCCACCCTGGATATGCTGGAAAAGGCGGCCCAGGAAGGGGTACACACCGTTTTTGAACGCGCCGAGACCACCAAACCCTGCCCCATCGGCAGCGAGGGCAGCTGCTGCAGCATCTGCGCCATGGGTCCCTGCCGGGTGCCCGCGCCAAAGGGCAGAGAGGAGACCCCGGAGGAGAAGAAGAAGCGCACCGGCGTCTGCGGCGCCACCGCCGAGACCATCGCCGCCCGCAACTTCCTGAGAAAGATAGCCTCCGGTGCTGCCGCCCACAGCGACCACGGCCGGAGAGTGACCGAAGCATTCCTGCTGGCGGCGAAAGGGGAGTCCCCCGAGTTCCAGATAAAAGACGAGCAGAAGCTGCTCCAGCTTGCCCTGGACCTGGGCGTGACCATCGGCGAGCGCAGCAACAACGAAATCGCCACCGAAATCGGCGAGCTGCTCATCCACGAGTTCGGCCGCCAGGAAGGCGAGCTGCTCACCCTGAGGAAAGCCCCGCTCAAGCGCCAGGAGCTGTGGCGGGAGAAGGGAATTGCCCCGCGGGGCATTGACCGGGAAGTGGTGGAAGCGATGCACCGCACCCACATGGGCGTGGACCAGGAGTACAAGAACCTGCTCCTGCAGGGGGCTCGCACCGCTCTCGCCGACGGCTGGGGCGGCAGCATGATTGCCACCGAGCTCCAGGACGTGCTGTTTGGCACGCCCTCTCCGGTGCTCAGCCAGATAAACCTGGGCGTGCTCAAAGAGGACCACGTAAACCTCATCATCCACGGCCACGAGCCACAGCTGGCAGAGATGCTGGCCATCATTACCCGTGACCCGGAGATGGTCAAATACGCCCAGTCCAAAGGAGCTAAAGGAATCAACCTGGCCGGCATGTGCTGCACCGCCAATGAGATACTGATGCGCCACGGCGTGCCCATCGCCGGCAACTTCCTGCAGCAGGAGACGGCCATCGTCACCGGCGCCGTGGAAGCCATGGTGGTGGACGTGCAGTGCATCATGCAGGGGCTGGCAGAGGTGGCCAGCTGCTTCCATACCAGAGTCATCACCACCGACCCCCGCGCCCACATCGAAGGGGCCACCCACATGGAGTTCGATGAGCGCAGAGCCACCGAGACGGCCAAGGCCATTGTAAAGGCAGCCATAGACAACTTCCCCAACCGGGGCAAGAACGTCCGTATCCCGCAGCTGCAG
>CAZZAU010000105.1:0-3459 GCA_964652725.1 uncultured Dehalococcoidaceae bacterium
GTAGCTTTCGTGCTCGATAATGTCTTGCGAGCGGTTCAGAATCTTCCTGTGCAGCCGCGTCACCAGTTTGCGGTGGACTTCCGGATGGGTTATCTTCCTGACGCCCCACTCGTCGTGGGTGGAGCCGGTTATAAGCAACTTTTCGCCGTCGCCGAAGGCGGGCATAGGCGGCACACCATCCTCTTCCACCGTGCCGAAGGGCGGAGCGCCCGCTTTCTTCTCCCGGCTGAACAGCGTCACCTCGTCTTCCACCTCCATCCGTTCCCTCAGATGGGCGGTGGCCTCCTCGGCCAGGAGCAGCACCGGCACCCGGAACCGCTCGGCCAGGTTGAAGGCGTTGACGGTCTGCTCGTAAAGTTCCTGCACCGACCACGGCGAAAGGGCAATGGTCATATAGTCGCCGTGGGAACCCCATTTGGCCTGCATAATGTCGCCGGCGCCCATTCTGGTGGCCTGCCCGGTGCTGGGACCGGCCCGCTGCGCGTCTACCAGCACCAGCGGGGTCTCGGTAAAGGCGGCATAGCCCAGAGCCTCCTGCATCAGGCTGAACCCGGGCCCCGAGGTGATGGTCATGGCCCTGGCTCCCGCCCAGGAAGCCCCGATACAGGAGCAGACGGAAGCTATCTCGTCCTCCATTTGCATAAACACCGCCCCCACCTCCCCGAACCGCACCGAAAGCCTTTCCAGCGTCTCGGTGGCCGGGGTGATGGGGTAGCCGGCGCAGTAGCCGCAGCGCGCCGCGATAGCCCCCTCGGCCACCGCCTCGTCGCCGGAAAAGTAGTAGCTCCCCGGCGGAAGTACGCTCTTATATGTTTGCCAGCTCAAAACTATACCGCGCCCGTTCTAACTCAAGACACATTTTACACCACAACCGGAAGCGTTTGCCAATCAATACCTCACAGGTTTTGTTTGGTTACGGCTGGTAGTTTATGCCCCACTCCCTGTCCCCTCTCCAGCCGGAATCGCTGTAAGAAATCACAGGCATTAATGGCTGGAAAGGGGAGTCTAGAGGAGAGGGGTTTGCCCCTCTCAAACATCATTACAATGGAACCTGAAGGACAAACCTGTTGGAGAAGGAGACACAGGGGGTGAGTGGAAAAAACAAATGCAAACAAAATCATTTCATAGGTTATCAAATTCTCCCTGGTACCCCTTTACGAAGGGAGAAACCGATGGTGTCTTAAAGGGAGATGCAGAGCCATTCAGGGCTGTTTGACAGCAATCCGTCCGTGGGCTAAATTAGTTTGTATCCGATCCAGGGAGAGAAAAGATGCGCATCGTGCTGTTCGGGCAGGCCGCCTTCGGCCAGAAAGTGCTGGAGGCGCTGGCGGCGCGGGGGGAAGAAATAGTGGCGGTCTACACGCCGCCCGATTCCCCGGGCAGGCCGGACCCCTTGAAAGAGAAAGCCATGGAGCTCGGCATCACCGTGCGCCAACCGGAACGCCTGCGCGACCCCGAAGTATATGAAGAATACAGAAAACTGGACGTTGACCTGAACATAATGGCCTTCGTCACCGACATTATGCCGGAGTCCATACTGAACCATCCCGGATACGGCACCATCATGTACCATCCCTCCCTGCTCCCCAGGCACCGCGGGGGCAGCGCCATCAACTGGGCGGTGATAAGCGGTGAGACAAAGACCGGGGTCAGCATCATCTGGCCGGACAGCGGGCTGGACACCGGCCCCATCCTGCTACAGAAAGAGGCAGAAATAGCCTCAGACGATACCGTA
Organism: uncultured Dehalococcoidaceae bacterium; assembly: GCA_964652725.1. Lineage (GTDB taxonomy): Bacteria > Chloroflexota > Dehalococcoidia > Dehalococcoidales > RBG-16-60-22 > CAZZAU01. The sequence goes on from CAZZAU010000105.1 coordinate 1,736, forward strand.
GGCTCGCTGTACTTTAACAAGCTATTTCCGCTGGGAGTGGAGGCCATTCTGGAAAGCGTGGGACTCATCAGGCAGGGCAAAGCGCCCCGCATCCCCCAGGACGACTCCCGGGCCACCTACGAGAAGCTGTGCACCGAAGAAGACGGCATCATCGACTGGAGCCAGCCCGCAAGCAAGGTCTATAACCTCATCCGGGGCACCAACCCCCAGCCCGGCGCCTCCACCAGATACGGAGACATTATTCTGAAAATCTTCGATGTTGAGTTGCTACCGGAGAAGAGCAAAGGAACGCCGGGCGCAGTGGTTGAGGTCAGCGACAAAGGCTTCAGCGTGGCCACCCGTAACGGCTCCATACTGGTGAAAAGAGTGCAGGTTAAAGGCTCGCCCAAAGTCGCCGCCGCCGAGTTCGCCCGGCAGGCGGGGCTCAAACCCGGCGACCGCCTCGGCGCATAGAGCTTGTCAATATCCGGCCGCGGGCAGTATAATGAGTCAAATGGTCAAAGGCTACCTTCTCATCAAGCTGGTGCCCGGCCTGGAAGCTGACGCCCTGTCCCGCATACGCGCCATCCCCGGAGTCGCCGATGTCAACCTGGTCTTCGGACAGTGGGACGCCATCGCCATCGCCGAGGCCAGGAGCCTGTTTGAGCTCTCCCGGATAATTATCGGCGAAATCCGCGGCGTCCAGGGCGTCCAGGACACGACTACGCTGGTACAAGGCGAGCTCTAAGCATATACCGCACCCGGGGAAGAAAGCGTATGGATTATCCACGGAATCGGCCTCTTCGCCTGAGTCCAATTTGTTTTTGGAGGTGAAGCGATGAAAAACACCGGCTCCCCCATACCCACCCGGGAAAGGTTCCTGGCCATTTGCCGTGCCCAGCAACCGGGCGATTTCCTGGTCATGGACTGGCTCCACCGCTGCTGGTCGGACACCATCGAAGGGTGGATAAAGCAGGGCGCCCCGGAATCCATCAGGACCCAGGACGGCCTCAACGAGTACTTCCAGCTTGACCACCTTCACGGCCTGCAGGAGGTGATATCGGAGCATAACCGTTCCGACCTCAAAGAACTGTCCACCACCCAGACCCTGGGTGCCTACCACGTAACCCCGCCCATCATGCCCGTTTTCGAACTTAAGGTGCTGCGTGAAGACGAGCGCCACCGCGTGGAGACTACTTACGGCGGCGCGGTGGTGGAGGTCTCCAAAGAGCACCCCTGGCGTATGCCCAGATACATCGAGCGCCCGGTAAGAGACCGCGCCACCTGGAACGAGTACAAGAAGCGTCTGGACCCGCATACGCCGGAAAGGTGGCCCAGGAACTGGCAGCAGTTCGTCGCCGAGCGGAACAGCCAGGATGCCCCCACCATGCTGCTGATGGAAGGCTTCTTCGGCGTGCTCAGGGAGTGGACCGGCCTGGAGCAACTGCTCTACCTGTTCTATGATGACCCCGCCTTGGTGGAGGAGATGATGGACCAGGTGCTCTATCTGGATATGGAGATGGCCAGAGGGGTGCTCAAAGACATAAGAATAGACTGCGCCCGCTTCTGGGAGGACATGGCCTACAAGAGCGGCCCCCTTATCTCCCCGGATATGTTCCGCAAGTTCATGCTGCCCCGCTACCGGCAGATTACCGATTTCCTGCGCAGCCAGGGCGTGGACGTGCTGCACGTGGACAGCGACGGCAACGTGGACGAGCTGATATCGCTGTGGATGGAGGTGGGAG
>CAZZAU010000105.1:3469-6439 GCA_964652725.1 uncultured Dehalococcoidaceae bacterium
CCCTGGCCCCTCGAGGTGGCGGCGGGGGTGGACGGCATAGCGCTGAGGAAGAAGTACGGCAAAGATATCATCCTGGGCGGCAATATAGACAAGCGGGTATTCAGCAAAGGCAGAGAGGCCATACGCCAGGAGGTGATGTCCAAGGTGCCCTACCTGGCAGAGACAGGACCCTACTTTCCCTGCCTTGACCACGTGGTCCCGCCCGATGTGCCCCTGGACGGCTTCCGCTACTACATCAACCTGCTGCGGGAAATCGCAGGCAGGGACAAACTGCCCGAATAGCAGAAACAGCGTTTGAGGAGGTAAGCAAGATGTCCGTACTCATTACCGGCGGCACCGGTTTTATCGGCGTTGACCTGGCCCATGAACTGGTGGCCAGGGGCAAAGAGGTGGTGCTCTTCGATATTTTCCCCAGGCCGGAGCGGGTGGTCGGCATCAAGGACAAGGTGAAGATAGTCCAGGGCGACCTCAAGGTGTGGCCGGAGATAATGAACGTGGTCAGAGACAATGAGGTGGATGAGATTTTTCACCTGGGCGCTATGCTGAGCGTGCCCTCGGAACATAATCCCTGGGCCTCCTTCCAGACCAATATCGACGGCATAATGTACGTCCTGGAAGCGGCGCGCCTCTTCGGGGTCAGGAAAGTGGTCTTCTCCTCCAGTGTAGCATCATATGGCCTGGATACCGGCGAGGTCATCACCGATGTCACTTTGCAACGGCCGGTTACCATCTACGGCGTGGGTAAGGTCTGCGGCGAGCTCCTGGGACGGTTCTACCGCCGCAGGTTCGACCTCGATTTCCGCTGCCTGCGCTACGCCGGCGTCATCGGCCCCGGCGTAAAGACGCCGGGCATCGCCCAGTACAACGCCTGGATGATAGAACACGCCGCCCTGGGCAAGCCCTACGAGTGCTTCGTCACCAGAGAAACCTCGATACCGGTGACGTACTTCAAGGACGCCGTCCACGCCACCCTGATGCTGTATGAAGCGCCGCGGGAAGCCATCAAGACGGTCTGCTACAACATCAACGAGATATCGCCCGCTGCCACCGCCGGGGAACTTGAGCAGACCATCAAGAAGTTCATCCCGGAGACCACAGTCACCTACAAGCCGGACCCGGTGGTGATGGAATTCTACCGCAACCAGACCATGAGGGACATCGATGATTCCCGGGCGCGGGAGGAGTGGGGCTGGCAGCCCCGCTTCCAGAGCATGGAAGACATGGTGTCCGACTTCATTAACGAGGTCCGGACAAGGCCGGAGTACTACGGGCTGAAATAGAAGTTCCTAGTAGATAAGGCTCGCCGGGTTGGCCTTCACCATCTTAGCCACATCTCTGTCCGGCACGCCACGCGCCAGCATTCCGGTGATGTAGAGGCGCATCGCCTCCACCGGAGACGGTGACATAAATATCCCGCCATCGGAAGCGGCGATGATGCGGTCCGGCCCCACCGTCTCGTAGACCTGCATGAACTCGTCCCAGGACCACTGCAGGGGCCGGAAATTGGTGCAGTAGTAGCCGATGTACGCCCCCTTGTCCGCGGCAATCTTCATCTGGTCCACGGTCATCTTGTTGGTAACCTGGTTGGGATGGATGACCTCGATTCTTTTGATGCCTGCCTTCTTCGCCTCATCGATGAGAATGAACCGCTCTCTGGTACTCTGGTGCCCCAGCGACAGCACCATGTCCACCTCGGCAATCATGGCGAATATCTCCCGCAGCTCGGGTACCATGCGGCCGTTCTCATCCAGCACCTCGATGCCACCCGGCGTCCCCATCACCCTGCGATGAAACGAGGCATCCAGATTGGGCAGCCAGACGAACCTTCCTCCCACCCGGTACGAGGTGCTCACCGCCTCCGGGTTCAGCCCCCCAACGCAGTAATTCAATACCACCCCGCCGAACACGTCTATCTTCTTTTTGCCCTTCTGCTCCGTCCACTCGTTCATCATCTTCTGCACCAGATATGCGGAGCGGGCGCTGGGCGTAGAATGGCATTTGAACACCACCGCCCTCATCCCCACCCCGCAGGCCTGCCTGGCCAGCTCCAGTTCATCGAAGGAGGTAGGCATATAGGCATCCGGGCCGCTGTGGATGTGATCGTCGATAGCCCCCTCCATCAGCTTCCAGGCCCGATCGACGTCGAATTTGACCGCGCTGATGCGGGACTTTCCCGGGGGCACCTCGCCGTAGGCATGTTTCAACTGGGCCTCGCTGCGGACCTCGTTCAGTTTCGCCTCGTCCGCCAGGGCAATCTCCACTATCTCCTCGTACATCCTGACCTCCTCTTTATTTGTCCGCTATCCGTGAATTCTCAGCGCCAGGTCCCCATGGCGCAGCCGTCCTTGCGCGGGTCGGAGCCGCCGATGAGCGCCCCCGTCTCCGGATGGACCATTATTGCCTGCCCGCCGCCGAACTGGGTGGACAGGGGGTCGTCCAGACGGACAGTGCGGTGTCCTTTCCTTCCCAGCGCTTGCAGCACTCCGTCTCCTATCCCCGGCTCTAAGGCGCACTCCCCGGTCAGATGAACGTAGCGGAACCGGGGCGCATCAAGGGCCTGCTGCACGTCCATGCCGAAGTCGATAATGTTCAGCAGCACCTGCACCTGTCCCTGCGGCTGCATAAAACCACCCATCACCCCGAAATTGAGGAACAGCGCATCATCTTTGAAAACCATGGCCGGTATGATGGTGTGGTAGGGCCGCTTGTGCGGGGCGATGCAGTTGGGATGGCCCGGCTCGAGGGAGAACAGCGCGCCCCGGTTCTGCAGGCAGATGCCGGTGCCGTCCACCACCACCCCGGAGCCGAAGCCCTGATAAAGGCTGTTGATAAAAGAAACGCTGTTACCGTCTTTGTCGCAGACGGCGAAGTAAACGGTATCACCTCCCGGACCGGGAAACCCCGCCTGCACGCCTGAAAGAGCTTTGTCCTTACCAATCAAGCTTCTTCTCTGCTCAGCGTATGACCTGG
>CAZZAU010000106.1:0-6425 GCA_964652725.1 uncultured Dehalococcoidaceae bacterium
TCATTCTTGATTACATTGGCGGAAAAAGCCAGCGTCTTTACTCCCAGCGCCGCCACCTCCCCCGCCGCCTCATCAGCCCCGGACAGGTCCGTCAGGGCAATATCCGCCCCTTCCCTGGCCAGAGCCAGGCAGATGGCCTTGCCCAGCCCGCGCCCGCCGCCCGTGACCAGCGCCTTCTTTCCCTTTATCCCCGAGTACATCGCACCGTTCATCTATTGCCTCCTTCAGGTTTTTGTCATTGCGGTGCCGCGCCGATGACCGTCCGTTTTGCCCGTCGCGGCCCCTGTAATCTAACCATATTTTACGGTATCTTAACAAATCCATAATATGTGCTTAAACTTTATCAGCAATAATATAGTTGAAGCGTGCAGAAAACCTGATGTTAAGGAGCCATAGATGTAATAGAATAGGACTGAACAGACAACGAAAACGCAAAGAGGAGTTAACTGAATGAAGAGAACCAGAAAATTAGCCTTGGCCCTTTCCGGCCTGCTCCTGCTGGCGCTGACGCTAGCCGGCTGCGGACAGTCCTCGGGGGCTCCACCCACCGGCACCCGGCTATCCGGCACCATAGAGATAGACGGCTCAAGCACCGTTTTCCCGGTCAGCATGGCGGTAGCGGAGGAGTTCCGCAAAGAATATCCTGACATCCAGGTGAATGTGGGCATCTCCGGCACCGGCGGAGGTTTCAAGCGCTTCACCACAGGAGAGACCGATATCTCCGATGCCTCCCGGCCCATCAAGCCCTCGGAAGCGGAGCAGGCCGGGCAGAATGGCATCGAATATCTTGAGCTTGAGGTAGGTCTTGATGGAGTAACGGTGGCAGTCAATCCGCAGAACGACTTCGTGGATTACCTGACCGTCGCCGAGCTGAAGAGAATCTGGGAGCCCGGCTCAACGGTGGACTCCTGGGACGACGTTCGTCCCGAATGGCCGGCCCGAGACCTCAATCTTTACGGCCCGGATACCGACTCGGGGACCTTCGACTTCTTCACCGAGGAGATTATGGACGAAGCCAGGGCCAGCCGCTCCGACTACACGGCCAGCGCCGACGATAACGTGCTGGTGCAGGGCATCGCCGGGGACAGGAACGCGCTGGGCTACTTCGGCTACGCCTACTACCTGGAGAACACCGACAAGCTGAGGGCAGTACCCATCGATAACGGGGACGGCCCGGTGTTGCCCACCGAGGAAACCATCGAAACAGGCGAGTATGCACCCCTTTCCCGGCCCCTGCTCATCTACGTGAACAAGGCAAGTCTGGAGAGGCCAGAAGTCAAAACTTTTGTGGTATACTATATGGAAAATGCGCCCGAACTGGTCAGCGATGTGGGTTATGTCAAACTGGAAGACCAGGTTTACCAGAACAACCTGGCGGAAATCCAGTAGCCCATTCCATTCCATGCCAGACTTCGAGGACGGTAGCCTGCCACAAAGCAGCCGCTCACCGTCCTCGAAGTCTGGCAACCACAAGCCGGAGAGACACCACGGAAAGCACTTGAAACCGGGAGGACATAGCAACCACCGATGAGTTTGCGCGGCAAACGCCGGGACATGGAAGGGGGAATTGTTCACTGGCTGCTATTCGCCTGCGCCCTGGTGTCCATCGTCGCCACCATAGGTATCGTGGTGAGTCTGTTCTCGCAGGCGGTCGGCTTTTTCCGCGAGGTCTCGGTATGGGAGTTTCTCACCGGCACCCGCTGGGCGCCGCTTCTTGCTCCCCAGTCCTTCGGGGTGCTGCCCCTTGTCACAGGCACCCTGCTGGTTACGGCTATCGCCGCCGTCGTGGCCATGCCCGTTGGTATGGCTACGGCCATTTTTCTTTCCGAGTACGCCCCGGACCGGGCCCGCCGTATCATCAAGCCCGCCCTGGAAGTCCTGGCCGGTATCCCCACCGTGGTGTACGGCTACTTCGCCCTCACCTTGATAAGCCCCACGCTGCAGAAGGTTTTTCCGGATATGCTCATCTTTAACGCCCTGAGCGCCGGACTGGTAATGGGACTGATGATAGTCCCCATGGTCTCCTCCCTCAGCGAAGACGCCATGCTGGCGGTGCCCCGTTCTCTGCGCCAGGCGGCTTATGCGCTTGGCGCCACCCGCCTGGAAGTAGCCATGCGTGTGACGGTACCGGCGGCCATCTCCGGAATCGTCGCCGCCTTTATCCTGGCGATATCCCGGGCCATCGGCGAGACGATGCTGGTCACCATCGCCGCCGGAGCCACCCCCAAGATGACATTCAACCCCCTGGAAAGCATCCAGACCATGACGGCGTTTATCGTGCAGCTGAGCCTGGGCGAAACGTCCCACGGCTCGCTCGAGTATAACACCATTTTTGCCGTGGGCCTCCTGCTATTCATTATGACGCTGGTGATGAACCTCCTGGGCCACTGGGTGGTGCGCCGGCTCCACCAGAGGTACTGATGCAACAGCAATCATCGGTCTTTCATCCACGCCTGCCTCTGAGGAAAAGGCTGGGCGACATTATGTACGTCCTTTTCCTGCTGGCGGTGCTGGCGGGCATCGCCGGCCTGATAACCCTGCTTGTCCAGGTGCTGGTGCAGGGTACGCCCTGGCTTAGCTGGCACTTCCTGGCCAACTACCCTTCCAGGCATCCGGAGGCGGCGGGGGTGCTGTCCGCGCTCACCGGGACCCTCTGGCTGATGGGACTAACCGCCCTGTTCACCGTGCCGGTGGGAGTAGGAGCGGCTATTTACCTGGAAGAGTATGCACCCCGGAACTGGCTGACCCGGGCGATTGAGATAAACATATCCAATCTGGCCAGCGTTCCCTCCATCGTTTACGGCCTTCTCGGCCTCACCGTATTCGTGGGGTGGCTGGCGCTCGGGCGCAGCCTGATGGCCGGCGCCCTGACCCTGGGACTGCTGGTGTTGCCCATCGTTATTCTGGCGGCACGAGAGGCCATACGCGCCGTTCCGTGGACTTACCGGGAAGCGGCGTATGCTCTGGGAGTCACTAAATGGCAGGTGACCAAAGGTGTGGTGCTGCCGGCGGCCGTGCCCGGCATTCTCACCGGCACCATTCTGGCCATGTCGCGAGCCATCGGCGAAGCGGCACCTCTCCTCTCCATCAGCGCCCTGGCCTATATCACCTTTGTCCCCTCCAGCCCTCTGGACAGGTTCACCGCGCTGCCCATCCAGATATTCAACTGGGTCACTCTGCCCCAGCACGAGTTCCGGGGGCTGGCGGCAGCGGCTATCATAGTGCTGCTCGCAATCCTACTCTCCATGAACGGCCTGGCCATCTATCTCAGGAACCGCTATCAAACGAGGTCGGAGGACTAGAATGCCGGAGGCTGACATCCTTGAAATCCGCGGGCTGAATATGTGGTACGGCGGATTCAGGGCCCTGAAGGATATCAACTTATCGGTAAGACGCCACCAGGTGACCGCTTTTATCGGTCCTTCCGGATGCGGCAAGAGCACCCTTCTGCGTTGCTTCAACCGCATGAACGACCTCATTCCCGGAGCGCGCGTAACCGGCGAAGTGTTATTCGAAGGTCAGGACATCTACGCGCCCATAGTGGACCCTACGGAGATACGCGCCCGCATAGGCATGGTCTTCCAGAAACCGAATCCCTTTCCCAAATCCATTCTCGATAACGTCGCCTTCGGGCTGCGCACCAATGGCTACCGCGGCAACCTGGCGCGGGCCGTGGAGTCTTCCCTCAGACGGGCAGCGCTCTGGGAAGAAGTGAAAGACTGCCTCCACAAGAGCGCTCTGGCGCTTTCCGGAGGCCAGCAGCAGCGGCTGTGCATCGCCCGCGCCATCGCCATACAACCCATGGTCATCTTGATGGACGAGCCCTGCAGCGCCCTCGACCCGGTAGCCACCCTGAAAATAGAGGACCTGATGCGGAGCCTGACCGAAGACTACACCATCATCATCGTCACTCACAATATGCAGCAGGCGGCGCGCGTCTCTGATGCCGCCGCATTTATGACCATGGAGGAAGACCGGGCCGGCATAATGGTGGAGTACGGCCCCACGGCCGAGCTGTTTTCCAATCCCAGAGACAGGCGCACCGAAGATTACATCACCGGGCGGTTTGGGTAACAATAAAGGGAGGTACCGGCTATGCAGATGAGAACGGTATTCCACAAGAAACTGGAGGAAATACAAAACGAGATCCTTTTAATGGGCAGCATGGTAGAGAAAGCCATTCTGCGCTCGGTGGAGGCCCTGAAGACCAGAGACCTGAAGCTGGCGCAACAGGTGATAGCAGATGACAAACACATCAACGCCAAGCGGTTTGAGATTGAGGACAAGTGCATCCAGCTCATCGCCACGCAGCAGCCAATGGCCAGCGACCTGCGCATTATCATGGCCGTGGCCAACGTAATCGCCGAGCTGGAGAGAATCGGCGACTACGCCGAGGGCATCGCCAAGATAGTCCTGATGGTCGGCGACGAGCCGCCCCTGAAGCCGCTCATTGACATCCCCCGCATGGCGGAAAGGACGGCGGACATGCTGCGGCGCAGCATCCAGACCTTCATCAACCGTGACGCCGCCGCGGCCAGGCAAATCGCCGCCGAAGACGACGATGTGGACGACCTTTACAACCAGGTATTCCGGGAGCTGCTCAGCTTCATGGCGGAGGACCCCAGGACCATCACCAGAGCCACCCGCCTCATCTGGGTTGCCCATAACCTGGAGCGCAGCGCCGACCGGGTCACCAATATCTGCGAGCGCGTGGTGTTCACCATTACCGGCAAAATGGAGGAGATAGGAGCTTCCAAGTATTAGCCGGATGACGAAATGCCTCATGTGCACCATTATCTGACCGCCCGGGAAGCCGTCATGCGCAGGCTTACGGTACAGGAGCGGCTGCCGTGGAAAATTTAATCCCGGGCCTGCTCAGCGCAAAAAAGATAAAGGCCTGACCGCCGCGCGGAAGTTCGCCGGCGCCTCCGCGCCGTCAAACCCGGCTAGCCCTGCAGTTTATAGCCGGCGCCTCTCACCGTAACCAGCCGTCCGGGGTGAGAGGGGTCTTCCCCTATCTTCCGCCGCAGCCAGCTCACGTGTACATCCACCGTCCGGGTGTCGCCGGCATAGTCATAGCCCCACACCTTCTCCAGGAGCTGCTCCCGGCTGAAGACAAAGCCCTTGTTCCTGGCCAGGAAGGCCAGCAGGTCGAACTCCTTAGGGGAAAGCCTCAGTTCCGCACCATCCAGGAAGACCTGGTGCCGGCCAGTGTCTATTTCCATGTCGCCGACTTTAAGCAATTGCGCCCCTTCCTTCGGGGCAGGGTGCACCATTCCGGCACGGCGCAGCAGCGCCCGTACGCGGGCCAGCAGTTCTCTCATGCTGAAAGGCTTGGGAACGTAATCGTCCGCGCCGATTTCCAGCCCCACCACCCTGTCCACATCCTCGGTCCGGGCGGTGAGCATCATGATGGGCACGGCGGTCTCCTTGCGCAGGATGCGGCAGACCTCATATCCGCTCAGCTCCGGCAGCATGATGTCCAGGAGAATCAGCTCGGGCCGCTCTCTGCGCGCTACCTCCAAAGCCTCAACGCCGTCAGCGGCGGTCACAACGTCGTAGCTCTCTCTGCTGAGGTTATACTTAAGCGCAGCCAGCAGATTGGGGTCATCTTCCACAACCAGAATCTTCGTCCCGGCCATAAAGCTCAATGATAGTATAAGACCAAGAAGCCGGCAAGACAAGCCGCACGGCGGCAAAGTTCACTCTTGCCAATGTAGTGCCTAATGGTATATACTGCCTGCAAGGAATAAAGCAGGCAGGTGATACATGTCTCCACTTTGGCAATGGGTGTTCGCTATTATCGGATTGGTGGCGTTCATAATGGCGTTTCCATTTTTTCTTCAATTGATATTTGGCCAGCCCAGGATTGGGGTGGTATTTTCGCAAGATGATAGCAGTAGCGAAGGAAGGTTGCTAACGATATCTATTTCTAATCCCCCTATAGACAACAGGTTACTTCAAGCACTTAGAGTAACACGGCTACCCGCTCAAGATGTTTTTATTGCAATACGGATATTTGATGCCTTAACTGGCAAAGTTACTGCTGATACGTTCGTCCCCGAGATAAAATATTCCCCATCTGATGCATCTAAAAGGATAAATCTACCACCTTCAATTATGTTGGTAAAAGTAAAACTAGCTAGATGGCAAAGGGCTACCAATTCGGCAGTATTGTATGCCGATAAAACATTACCATTACAAGAAGGAGCATGCATAGTTACTATGAGAATTGATGTAGATGGTAAAGGAAAAATTTGCAGACCTGTTTCATTTTACGTGGGAAAGAAGGAGACTGATTTAGTATGGGATGAAGAAATAATAGGCAAATATTTAGCCTGAGGTTGACATTATGACTTTCATACGTACTAAAGAAATCCCGCCCGGTTCTGGTAACTGGTATGATTACGAGGTTATGGGTATCC
>CAZZAU010000107.1:0-445 GCA_964652725.1 uncultured Dehalococcoidaceae bacterium
TTACCAGCATCGCCGAGGTGAAGAAGGCGAGGCGGCTGGGCCTGGACGTTATTATCACCGACCATCACACCCCCCTCCCTGAGTTGCCTCCGGCGACGGCTACCGTCAATCCCAGACTGGCCGCTTCCATCTATCCCTTTACCGAGCTCACCGGCGCCGGGGTGGCCTTCAAGCTGCTTCAGGCGCTTTACGGGAGCATGGGCCGGGAGGAGGAAATCGCCGGACTGATGGACCTGGTAGCGCTGGGCACCATCGCTGACATGGCCCCCCTCGTGGGGGAAAATCGCTATCTGGTCAAAGAGGGTCTCAAAATCATCAACAGCACCCCCCGCCCGGGCGTTAGCGCTCTCGCCGCCCGGACCGGCCTGAGCCCCGGCAGCATAGACGCCGGGTGCGTTTCCTGGATAATCGCGCCGAGACTGAACGCCGCCGGCAGACTGGAACA
>CAZZAU010000107.1:455-990 GCA_964652725.1 uncultured Dehalococcoidaceae bacterium
ACATGCCATCACCAGCTACAGGCTGCTGATGACCGATTCGCCCGCCGAGGCCGAGCGGCTGGCCGGATGGCTGGAAGAGAAGAACACGCAGCGTCAGAAGCTCACCAGCAACACGCTGGCCCGGGCCCGCGAGCAGGTGCTGACGCAGGGAGAGGTGCCGCTCCTGCTGGCAGGCGCCGATGATTATCCCCTGGGCGTGGCCGGACTGGTGGCCGGACGCCTGGCGGAAGAGTTCTACCGCCCGGCCATCGTGGTCAGGATTGGGGAGAAGCTGAGCACCGGCAGCTGCCGCAGCATTCCCGAGTTCAATATCATCGCCGCTCTGCACCACAGTGGCCATCTTCTCTCCCAGTTCGGCGGGCACTCGCAGGCCGCCGGCTTCACTCTGCCCACCAGGAACCTGCCGCGCCTTCAGGAAGCGCTGCTGGCGCTGGCCGGGGCGCAGCTGGCAGAAGCGGACCTCCGCTCCCGCCTGGACATCGATGCCGAGGTAGACCTGCCCGGCGTGGGCGGAGACACCTTTCAGATAACCCAG
>CAZZAU010000107.1:1000-6417 GCA_964652725.1 uncultured Dehalococcoidaceae bacterium
CTGGCTCCCTTCGGCCGGGGCAACCCTTTGCCCACCTTCATCAGCCGCCGCGTACATGTGATGGACTGCCGTGCCATGGGTAACGGGGGCGAGCATCTGCGCCTGAAGCTGAGCCAGGGAGATACCCTCTGGAACGCCGTGGCTTTCAGGCTGGGTGACTGCCTCTCCGATATCAATTCGCACATCGATATCGTCTATAACCTGGAGATAGACAGGTGGCAGGGCAGAGAGACCATCCGTCTCAATATCCTGGACCTGGAACCGGCCCGCACTGCCTAGCGCCCACGTATTATGGAAAGCCAGCTGCTTCTCAGCGCCATTGCCGTGCTAAGCGCCTACATTATCGGCTCCGTTCCTTCCGCTTACATTATGGGACGCCTGCGCAAAAGGGTAGATATCCGGCAGGTGGGCAGCCGCAGCATGGGGGCGATGGACGTCTTCGACCAGATAGGCTTCGTGGGAGGACTCACCGTCCTGGCGGCGGATATTGGCAAGGGAGCGCTGGCTGTGGCACTGGCACGCTGGCTGGGCACTCCGTTGCCCGTGCAGCTTCTCGCCGGCGCGGCCGCGGTAACCGGGCATGCCTTCACCGTATTCCTCAGGTTCAAGGGGGGCAGGGGAGGGGCCACCTGCATCGGCATCCTGGCCTACCTCATTCCCTGGGGTATCCCTTTCTACGCGGCAGTTTTCGGCACCGGTTTGCTGCTCACCCGCAATCCTACCATGAGCTACAGCCTGGCTTTTGTGGTCTTCCCCACCACCGCCTGGCTCGGGTACCGGTCATGGGAGATGGTCGTATTCTCCGCCAGCATCCTGCTGATTCCGGCGCTCAAATACATCCCGCGGCTCAGGCAAATGCGCGCCGCCGCCGGCAGCTGGAAGCGGGTGTTGCTGCGCCGGGGACTGAAGGACAGGCTGTAATCTTACTTCTTCCGGTAGGGCGGGGTGAGCAGCACGATAACGGCACCCGCCAGCACCAGCCCGGCCATACCCAGCCACACCCACTGGTAGCTTCCCCATCGGTCAAAGGCCGCCCCGGCGACGGGAGGTCCGACCATATTGCCCAGCATCAGTATTCCCCATACCAGCCCGATGATACTGCCGAAGTTGCCCCGGCCGAAGCTCTCCTGGAGCAGCGTCCCCAGCATGGTAACGTTGGCCCCGAAGCCTACTCCGAAAAGGATGAGGAAGGGCACAATCAGCCCCAGGGTTCCGGCACTGATATACTCGAAGAGGGCCAGGCCGACGGCCAGCGAGAGAAGCGCCAGGGCGGAAAGCTTTTTCTTCTCGTGCCTGTCGGCCAGCCAGCCGAAACCGAAACGCCCGCCGATACTTAGCAGCGGAATGGCGGTGGCCACCAGGCCGGAGAGGGAGCGCTCTATGCCCACACTGCTGAGGTAGGGCATCAGGTGGGTGATAGCCGCCGGCACCACCACGAACTGCGGCATCAGCCCCAGTGTGAGGTGCCAGATGGTGCGGGACTTGAACGCTTCCCGGACGGTAATGCTCGCCTCGGCTACCGGTCTTCTGGACACGTTGACTTCTTTTATCAGCGCGGGGTCGGAATCGCCATCAGGCAGGTAACCGTAGTGCTCCGGCTTGTGGCGAATCATCATGGACAGGGGAAGCCCGATGACGAGGAAGCCGAGCCCCAGAATGGTCACCGCCGTGCGCCAGTCATAGGTGTCAACCAGCCCCACCACCACCGGCACCAGGATGCCGCTCATGCCATAGCCGGCCACCATTATCCCGCTGGCCAGCCCCATTCTCCTGCGGAACCAGTGCGAAACCGCGGTCACCGTTACCGATATGCCGCAGGCGCTGATACCCAGAGACATGAGGATGAAAGCCACGTAAAACATGCCCAGCGTGTCCACCCGGCTCAACAGCAGGAGGCCGGAACCCACCAGTAGCACCCCGACGAAAATTACCCGCCGCGGCCCCCAACGGTCCACCAGGAGGCCTACCACCGGCGCCAGAAGTCCCGCCTCCAGGCCTCTGATGGAGGCGGCGATGGAGATCTCAGTGTAGCTCCAGCCAAACTCTTCGGCTACGGGTTCAAAAATGGCGGTAAAGCCGTAGAAAACCACCCCGGACATATACAGGGCGATGATGAAACAGGCAACGACAATCCACCAGCCGTAGAATATCCGGGGTGCGGGAATGATGGGCATATACAGCAGTCTACTCAGCTTCCGTTTCGATAATTTTCTTGCTCACCCACCGCGTCCTCATCACCATTATGGGCACCGCAACCGCCAGGACAACAACGGCGATAAATTGCGCCTGGTGCAGGTCAAACAGGAAGGGCGTGCCTTCGCGCAGGAAACCGATGCCAAAGCGGTAGACGGAGTACAGGCTCAGGTACAGAAGAAACAGCGAGCCGTCCGGACGGAGTCTTCCCTTCAGCGATACCAGCACGCCGAAGACAATCAGGTTCCAGAAAATCTCGTAGACCTGGGTGGGGTGCACGGACACCCCCACCGGACAGAAAGCATCAGGGTCGGTATAGACGATGCTCCAGGGAAGAATGGCCTTCAGGCCATAGCAGCAGCCGTTCAGGGTGCATCCCACCCGGCCCACCGCCTGGGCCAGAATAATGCCCGGCGCCACCACGTCGGCGAAGTAGTTGAAATTGAGACGGCTGAACCGGCTGTATATCCAGATGCCGAGAGCAGCGCCTAGCACCGCCCCGTAGGCGGTCAGGCCCCCGCCACCTATTATCTCGCCGGGGTTCTGCCCGTAATACTCCCAGACGTCTATGACGTGAAGCAGCCTGGCCAGGACCATGCCGGAGGGAATGCCCACCAGTGCCGCAGTGAAAACCGTGTCATAGGTCAGGCTGGCGCCCTTTCTCACCTGCCAGGCGGTCCACAGCACCACGGTCAGAACAGCCAGGGCTATCATAATGCCGTACCATCTGACCTCAAGCGGACCGATGCTGAAAGCTACCGGGTCTATGTGTATCTCGATCATGCCGTTTCCTTTTGCTCAGGCGCAGAGGGCCTCGACGAAGGCCCTGGCGTCGAAGGGGGCCATATCCTCCACCCCTTCACCCGTCCCCACGTATTTTATCGGAATCTGAAGCTGGTCACAGATGGCCAGCACAATTCCGCCCCGGGCTGTGCCATCCAGCTTGGCAAGGAAGATGCCGGTAACGCCCACGGCCTCGCTGAAGTACTTGGCCTGAGTCAGGCCGTTCTGACCGGTGTTGGCGTCCAGCACCAGAAGCACTTCATGGGGAGCGCCGGCGTCCCGCCTGGCGGCCACCCGCTTCACCTTCTTTAGTTCTTCCATCAAATTATAACGGGTATGCAGCCTGCCTGCGGTATCAACTATGACCTCGTCTATCCGCCGGTGACCTGCCGCCTCCAGGGCATCATAGAGCACCGCCCCCGGGTCCGCCCCGGGCTGGTGGGCGATGACCTCAGCACCCACTCTCTCCCCCCATTTTTTGAGCTGGTCTATGGCTGCCGCACGGAAGGTGTCCGCCGCCACCAGAAGCACTCTCCTGCCTTCTTTCTTGAGACCGCAGGCCAGCTTGGCAATAGACGTCGTCTTGCCGCCCCCGTTCACCCCGACCACCAGGGTGACCTTGGGCACGGTGGTCTCCGCCGCCCCGGCGCCACCGATGTCCAGCATGGCGACCATCTCGTCCTGAAGCGCCGCCCGCACCTGCGGACCGTCAGTCAGCTTCTCCTGGCCCGCCCGCTCCCTGACCCCGGCGATGAGCTTCCCGGCGGTTTCCACGCCCACGTCGGCGGCGATGAGCAGCTCTTCGAGCTCCTCCCACACCGCCTCGTCAACGGACGCCCGGTCGAACAGGTGCATCGCCCTGCCGAACCAGGATTGACGCGTGCGCCCCAGCGCCTTGCTGAAGATATTGGGTATCTGTCTCACCCCCGTTTCCGTCTCCTGCAAAAGCAGGAAGGGCAACCATTGCAAGTGCGGGACCCTCTTCGCCCCTCAAATCATCAAAAACCCGCGCCGGGCTCCCCCGGCCCATCCTGTTCCTCACCCGCTGCCGGGTTGAGCAGCTCCCGCAGCAACAACGCCGCCGCTTTTTTGTCCAGAGGCTCGTTATTATTGCCGCACTTGGGCGACTGCACACAAGCCGGGCAGCCGTCCTGGCAGGGACATTCACTGATGGTCCTCAGTGTAGCTTGCCACAATTCGGACATCATGTCAAAACCCTTCTCGGCTATGCCGATTCCACCCGGATAGGCGTCATAGATGAATATCTGGGACCGGCCGGTGTCCGCATGGAGGGGAGTGGACATCCCGCCGATATCATTGCGGTCGCACAGGGCAAACAGGGGCAGAATGCCAATGGCGGCGTGCTCCACGGCGTGTATCCCCCCGGCGAAGTCAAGTTCGGCCTGCTCTATCCTGTCTTCCGCCCCCGCCGGCAGGTCGAACCAGAGGCCAACGGTGCCGAAGGTCTGCGGAGGCAGGTCCAGCAGCTCCTCGCCCAGGACCTCGTCTGTATACTGCGCTTTCTTTTTGAAACCGACCACGGTGTTGGTGACCCTGACCTCGCCCAGGTACGCTTTTGCTCCGCCCACCTGCCGCTCCCGGTGCACCCTGGTAATGCTCAGGTCTTCAATTTCCTTGGTCAGGGTGTAGTAGTTGACCGGCGCGGGCCTGGCGTAGGCGATGCGGTTCTCCAGGTCCAGCGCGGTGACCAGATAGGTCTCGCCCTGGTGCAGATAGACGGCTCCCGGATGCACCTGGAAGAGCGCCACGCTCGCCTCTACCGTCTCCAGCAGGGAATCGGACTCCGTATCCCAGACATCGAAGCTCTGGCCACTGCTGGAACGTATGCTGACCGCCTGGGCCGGGTAGGCAATGGCCGGAGAAAGGTACCACCGCCCGTTCCTTTCTCTGAGTATGCCCTGCTCCTCCAGCGCCTCTCTCTCCTCACGGAAGGCCTCGCCGAAGATGGCCTCATCTCCGACTCCGAGCGGAGCCTCCCAGGCAGCGCAAAGAAGATGGCCCCGCAGAATGTAAGGGTTTGCCGGATTGACCAGTGCGTTCTCGTAGCTCTTGCCGAAAAATGAGTCCGGGTAGCGCATAAAATACTGGTCAAGAGGATTGTTCAGCGCCACCAGAAAGCTGATGGACTGTTCACGGCGGCGGCCGCTTCTGCCCGCCTGCTGCCAGGTGCTGGCGATGCTGCCCGGGTAACCGGCCAGAACGGTGGCATCAAGATCACCGATGTTTATGCCCAGCTCCAGGGCGTTGGTGGCCACCACGCCGATAAGCTCGCCGGTGAACAGCTCTCTTTCTATTTGTCTCCGCTCTTCGGGCAGATAGCCGGCGCGGTAGGGCTTTATCAATGCCGGCCGGCCGGTGCTGGTTTCGACCAGGCGCTGCTTCGAGTACAGGGAGATGATCTCGGTCAGGCGGCGGGTGCG
>CAZZAU010000108.1:0-6286 GCA_964652725.1 uncultured Dehalococcoidaceae bacterium
AGATAGTGGTGGCCAATGTTCAGGTGGCCTATCTGGTGCTTCATCCGCGCATGCCTATCGACCCCGCCATTCTGCGTTTCCGCACCGGGATGCGCAAAGGTATGGCGCAGGTCACCCTGGCCAACTCCATCACCCTGACCCCGGGCACCGTCACGGCGGGACTGGAAAACAGCAACTATACCATCCACAACCTGAAGCCGTCGCTGGCAGGGAGCCTGATAGATGGCCAGATGCAGCGCAAGGTGGCGCATGTGTATCTGGAGGCGGAGGAAGCGCCGCCCCCGGTGCGATGGGCATACTCGCTGGAGGAGCTGGAGCGGTGAGCGCTTTCATCCTGGGAGTAACCGTTTTCATCGTTTTGATAACGGCATTGTCGCTGTACCGGGTGGCGGCCGGCAGGACCATATTCGACCGGATTATTGCGGCGGGACTGGTGGGCACCAACGGCTTCATCCTGCTGGTCCTCATCGGCTTCATCTACGGCCGGCCTGATATGTTTGTGGACATCGCCATTGCCTACGCCCTGCTGAACTTCGTCATCGTTATCGCGCTGGGGAAATACTTTGACCGGGGAGGGGAGCAACTCTGATGGCAGGGACGGTTGTGGCAATGTTGCTCATAGCCTCCGGTACGTTCTTCCTGATGGTCAGCGCCATAGGTCTGCTCCGGTTTCCGGACTTCTATACCCGCACCCACGCCGTGGGCAAGTCCGAGACCCTAGGCTCCATTCTGGTGCTGAGCGGTCTGGCCGTGTATAATGGCTGGGAGCTGACTACGGTCAAGATTCTTTTCATAGTGTTCTTTGTCATCATAGCCAGTCCCACTGCCACTCACGCCGTGGCCAGGGCGGCGCTGCGCAGCGGTCTCCAGCCGTGGACGCGGCGGCAAAAAAGCGCGGACAAAAAGGAAACCGACACAGAAACATGATATGGCAAATTGACTTCTGGTTGTTCGTCATCCTGGTCATTGCCGCAGTAGTCGCGCTTTCGTTGCGCGACCTTCTGGCGGCGGTGGCAGCGCTGGCTGCTTACAGCTTCTTTGTGGCGCTGCTGTTCTCCCAGATGGGCGCTATCGACGTCGCCTTTGTGGAGGCTACGCTCGGGGCCGGTATAAGCGGAGTGCTGTTCATCGTGGCCCTGTTTCTCACCAGAAGGAGGTCAGAGGATTGAGGTGGCTTAGCGCCATCATAATGCTGCTGTTCGTGGCCTTGATGCTGTATGCCACTACGGGCCTGCCGGACCGGGCCGACCCCGAGGCGCCGGCCAATGTGCATGTATCGCCGACCTACATTGAAGATACCATTGAAGACACCCACACGCCCAACATCGTCACCTCGGTGCTGGCAGATTACCGGGGCTATGATACCCTGGGGGAGACGGTGGTCATTTTCACCGCCGGGCTCGCCTGTGTGCTCATCCTGATGAAGAGGACGGACCATGATTGAGCAGCGCTATCAGAGCATCATCGTGCAGACGGTGGGCAGCCTGCTCATCCCGTTCGTTCAGCTTTTCGCCCTGTACGTCATCATCCACGGGCATTACGGGCCGGGGGGCGGATTCCAGGGTGGGGTGCTGCTGGCGGTGAGTATCATTCTGCAGAGACTGTATCTGGGGGTGGATATCGCCCACAGGAAGTTCGCCCCCCGGGCGGCGCCAGTACTGGCCACTACTGGTATGCTGATATTCATCCTGGCGGGTCTGGTGCCCATGCTGTATGGCGCATCTTTTCTGGACTACGGCGGCCTGCCTCTCTTCTGGGTGCACGGCGCCGAACTCAGAGCGCTGGGCATACTCATCGTTGAGGTGGGTATCGGTCTGGCCGTTTTCGGCACCCTGATACTGATTTTCGATAACCTGGCGGGTGAACGATGGTAGTCCTTGACCTTTTCCTGTCCCGCTACGTCTATTTTATGATTGTCATCCTGCTGGCCATCGGCCTGTACGGGATGCTGGGCAAGCGCAACCTGCTCAAAAAACTCATCGGGATGAACATTTTCCAGACCGCCATCTTTCTCTTCTTCATTGAAGGGGCCACCAAGCAAGGCGCCACGGTTCCGGTAATCGACGAGGCCATCGGGACGGCGGCTGCCCAGTACATCAATCCATTGCCTCACGTGCTCATTCTGACCGGCATTGTGGTGGGGCTGTCCCTTACCGGAGTAGCTCTGGCTTTTTTGCTGATAATCTATCGCGCCTATAATACCCTGGACGACCGGGCGATTATGACGGCGATGAAAGAGAAATCCGGCTAGATGTCCAGCCTGCCAGTTCTCATCCTGGCGCCGCTGCTGCTGTTTTCTTTTCTCGCCACGCTCGTGGGCATATGGCGGCTGAGGTGGGCATATACCGCCGCGCTGGTTGGAATGGGTCTGGCGCTGCTTGCCGGCGCGGTGGGGCTATCCCGGGTTCTCGCTGGCGGGGAGCTGCGCTATTTCCTGGGAGGTTGGCCGCCGCCTATCGGCATCGAGTACGTGCTCGACCACCTTTCCGCTTTTATGGCGATTATCGTGGTCTTCATCGGATTCATCGCCGTGGCCTACCCGCCGCAGGCAGGGCTCTATCAAACGCCCCGAAAAGGCGTGCCGATGTACGGGCTGCTGTTGCTGCTCATCGGCGGCCTGGTGGGAGTGGTGGTCACCGGCGACCTGTTCAACTTGTTCGTCTTTCTGGAGATTTATTCGCTGGCCAGCTACGCCCTGATTACTCTGGGTGGAGACCGGGCGGTGGTGGCCAGCTTCCGTTATCTGATACTGGGTACCATCGCCGGCAGCTTCTATCTACTGGGGGTGGGATTCATCTATTTCTCCACGGGGACGCTCAACATGGCCGATGCTGCCCATCGGCTGCCCGCGCTCTTCAGCTCGCCGACGATAATCGCCGCCGTGGGGTTGATAGTGGTGGGGATGGGCATCAAGCTGGCTCTCTTTCCTCTGCATGTCTGGTTGCCCGATGCGCACAGCTATGCGCCGCCGGTGGTGGCTGCCATCCTGGCTGCGGTCCAGGTGGAGGTGGCGGCTTACGTCATCATCCGCATGATGCTCAGCGTTTTCCAGCCCGCCTACTTCATCGAGACACTGCCGGTGACTACGATTATCGGCTGGGTGGCGGCGGGGGGCATCATCTTCGGCTCGGTAATGGCCATCGCCCAGAAGGACTTCAAACGCATGCTGGCGTACAGCACGGTGGCCCAGGTGGGCTACATCGGGCTTGGCATCGGGCTGGCCAATCCGCTGGGGCTTATCGGCGGCCTGCTGCATATCCTAAACCACGGTTTTATGAAGAGCTGCCTGTTTCTGGTGGCCGGGGGGGTGCGTTACCAGACGGGGTTGCACGAGATATCGGATTTCGCCGGGCTGGGCAGAAAGATGCCGCTGATGATGACGGCTTTCACGGTGGCGGCGCTTTCCTTGGTGGGCATACCACCCACGGCGGGGTTTTTCAGCAAGTGGTACCTGGTGCTGGGCGGCATCGAGGCCGGCAACTGGGTATTCGTGGCCGTTATCCTGGCGAGCAGTCTGCTGGGTGCGGTGTATTTCTTCCGCGTAATCGAGAAGCTGTTCGCGGTGCCTTCGGGCGGGAACCCGGCGGTAGAGGAGGCCAGAGAGCCTTCCAGTCGCATCCTGGTGCCGGTGCTCATTCTGGCGGCGGGGATACTCATTCTGGGGCTGGCCAACGCACCCATCGTCAGCCGGGTGCTTGCGCCGGTGGCGGAGAAACTAACATAGGTAGTCAAACGGCATGGTGGAAACGGTCTATTCGCTGAAGCCGCTGCTGGCCGTTCTGGTATCGCTGCTGGCAGCGGGACTGATAGTGGTGCCCAATCAGCGTCCCAACGTGCGCGAGTCCTGGACCATCATCGCGGCGGTGGTCAAGTTCGGGCTGGTGGCCTCAATGCTGCCTTTGGTGCTCCAGGGCAGTTATCCGGCCATAACCCTGTTTACTATCTCGCCGGGCATCTCGCTGGCGCTTAAGGTGGACGCGCTGGGCATTATCTTCGGGCTGTCCGCCTCTTTCCTCTGGATACTGACATCGTTTTTCTCCATCGGCTACGTGCGCGGCGTGCCGGAACACAAGCAGACGCGCTACTTCGCCAGCTTTGCCGTCTGCCTTTCCGCCACCCTGGGCATCGCCTTTGCCGCCAACCTGTTCACGCTGGTAATCTTCTATGAGATTCTGACCGTGGCCACCTATCCGCTGGTTGTACATAAAGAAACCCCGGAGGCCATTTTCGGCGGACGGAAGTACCTGGTGTATCTGCTCACCGGCGGAGTGTTTCTGCTCTTCGCTCTCGGTCTTACCTATCAGCTTGGCGGAACGGTTGACTTCAGGGCGGGAGGCATACTTCCTCCGGACACGGCCAGGGGCAGCATTATCCTCTTGTTTACCCTTTTCCTGCTCAGCTTCGGGGTAAAGTCGGGCATTATGCCCCTGCACAGCTGGCTGCCCACCGCCATGGTAGCTCCCACCCCGGTGAGTGCCCTGCTGCACGCGGTCGCGGTGGTAAAAGCGGGGGTATTCGGCTTTGCCCGGGGCATCGGCTTTATCATCGGTCCGGAGGTGCTGCACCAGAGCGGCGCCGCCGGGTTTCTTGCCGCGCTGAGCGCGGCCACCGTACTACTGGCTTCTCTCATCGCCCTGCGCCAGGACAACCTGAAGGCGCGTCTGGCCTACTCCACCATAGGTCATTTGTCCTATATTGTCCTGGGGCTGGCGCTGCTATCGCCCGCTGCCTGGGCCGGCGGCCTGCTGCATATAGTGAACCACGCCATGATGAAGATTACTCTCTTCTTCTGCGCCGGCGCCATTTACGTCAGGACCCACGTGCAAAAGGTGAGCGAGCTTGACGGCATCGGGCGGCAGATGCCGTTCACCATGGCTGCTTTCACTATCGCCGCGGTGGGGCTGGCGGGTATTCCTCCGGTCAACGGCTTCATAAGCAAGTGGTACCTGGTGCTGGGCTCCTATGACGTGGAGCAGATAGCCCTTGTGGTGGTCTTTCTGCTCAGCGGGTTGCTCAATGCCGGGTATTTGCTGAGCATTACAGCGCGGGCCTTTTTCGCCCCGTCGCAGAAGTTCACCGGATACGGGGAGGCGTCGCCGCTGCTGGTGGTACCTCTGGTCATCACCAGCGTGCTGTCCATTCTGATGGGCATTTTCCCGGACCGGCTGCCGTATTTCTTCCAGCTGGCCTCGCGGGTGGCCGCCGCCGTGCTGGGCGGAGGTGGGGCGTGAGAAGAAGGTGGCTTCTCGTCACTGTCGCTACCCTGATTGTTCTCGTTCTTCTTGAGCGGTTGCTGGTGGATGCTCATCCGGAACTTCCCTGGGCGGGCATCCCGGGCTTTTTTGTCCTCTTCGGTTTCCTGGGCTGCCTGCTCATAATCGGCCTGGCCAAGCTTCTGGGCCATTACTGGCTGCTCCGCGAAGAGGACTATTACCGGAAGGCAGATGATGACGCTGATGAGTAGCTGTCCGCTGGCCATAATCTACGTGCTGGGCGCGGCGCTGCTGCCCTTGCTACCCGGGCACCGCCCCAGGGCCGTCTTCAATTTGCTGGTCTCGGCGGCGGCCTTTGTATTTCTTCTCAACCTGGAGGCGGGCTCCGGCTTCAATCTGTTTTTTCTCGATTACGAACTCCTGCCGGTGCGGGTGGACAGGCTGAGCCTGGCCTTCGGCTACGTGTTCGTCATTATGGGGTTCCTGGGTGGAGTCTATGGTTTTCACGTCAGGGACCGGGTGCAGCAGGTAACTTCCCTGCTCTACGTGGGCAGCTCGCTGGGGGTAGTTTTTGCCGGCGACCTGTTTACGCTGCTGGTGTTCTGGGAAGTGATGGCTATTTCCTCCCTGTTTCTCATCTGGGCGCGGGGAACGGGAGCGGCCAGAAGGGCCGGGTTTCGCTACATACTGGTGCACGCCTTCGGGGGCAGTGCGCTGATGGCGGGCATCCTCTGGCACTTCACGGCCACCGGCTCGCTGCTGTTCAATCACTTCGATGGCAGCATCGCTTCATATTTGATACTGTTCGCTTTTGCTCTGAACGCGGCGGTGCCTCCGCTCAACGCGTGGCTGCCCGATGCCTACCCCGAGGGCACGGTGACCGGCAGCGTGTTTTTGAGTGCTTTCACCACCAAGGTGGCCGTATATGCGTTGGCCCGGGGCTTTGCCGGCCTGGAACTGCTGATGTGGGCCGGGGCCGTTATGGCCGTTTACGGGGTGGTGTTTGCCTTCCTGGCCAACGATGGCCGGCGCCTGCTCTCCTACCATATCATCAGCCAGGTGGGCTATATGGT
>CAZZAU010000109.1:0-6103 GCA_964652725.1 uncultured Dehalococcoidaceae bacterium
ATCGCCCGGCCTGGCCAAAGACTCGGCCACGAGCTGGTGGCAGACCCCCTCGCCTGTGTCGGAGAGAATGGCGCCGGTCTCCCGGGCAAACTGGCGTAGCAGCATATGGTCATTGGAGAGGGTGTGGGTGGGGCTGGGCACGGCATGGTCGATGAATACGGCCGTCTTCTTCGGATTGGCCAGTTGCTTCAGCCCGCCGGCGCGGAACTGCCGTACCGTCAGCGGTCCGGTGGTGTCCTGGACAAAGACCAGGTCCACCTGCGCAATGACGATGTCCCCGGCCCGGGCGTCTGCGCCCGATTTTTGCCCCAGTATCTTTTCCGCTAATGTTCTTCCCATAGACAGTCTCATTCTTCAGGCCCGGAAACGCTTTCTGCGGGCTACATCGGTATGTTGCCGTGCTTTTTCCAGGGCCGGGATTCCTTCTTTTCCCGAAAGGCTTCCAGCGCGGCGATTATCTCCCGCCGCGTATCCCGGGGCCGGATGACGGCATCGATGTACCCCATGCCGGCGGCGATGTACGGGTTGTAGAAGCCCTGCCGGTACTCCGCAATCTTTTCCTTTTCCTTCGCCCCGGGATCGGGTGCGCTTTTTATCTCCTGGCGGTGGATGATGGCCGCGGCCCCCTCCGCCCCCATCACCGCGATCTGCGCGGTGGGCCAGGCGGCGACATAGTCCGCCCCCAGGCTCTTGCTGCACATGGCGATATAGGCGCCGCCGTAGGCCTTGCGGGTGATGACGGTTATCTTGGGCACAGTGGCTTCGGAGTAGCACCAGAGCATCTTGGCGCCGTGCCTGATGATGCCGCCCCACTCCTGGTGGCTCCCGGGCAGGTAACCGGGCACGTCCACGAGGGTCAGCAGCGGGATATTGAAAGCATCGCAGAAGCGGATGAAACGGGTGGCCTTGTCCGAGGCGTTGATGTCCAGGCACCCCGCCACGTAGCTCGGCTGGTTGGCGATGATGCCGACAGCGTGCCCGTTCAGGCGGGCAAAGCAGGTGATGATGTTCTGGGCATAGTGGCGGGACGGCTCCAGGAACTCGCCTCCGTCCACGATGGACTTTATCACCTTCTTCATATCATAGGCCTTGCTGGCCTCGTTTGGAATGATTTCGTCCAGCGCCGGGTCGGCGCGTCCGGGCTCATCTGCCGGGGCAACGTGCGGTGCACGGTACTCGTTGCTCTGGGGAAGGTAGCTCAGCAGCCTCTTTATCTCCTCGATACAGTCCCGGTCATTCTCGGAGACGAACTGAGCCACTCCGCTTTTGATATTGTGCACCATCGGCCCGCCCAGCTCCTCGTCGCCTATCTCCTCGCTGGTGGCGGCCCGCACTACCTGGGGGCCGGTGATGTACATATAGCTGGTGCGCTTCACCATGAATATGAAGTCGGTCATGGCCGGGGAGTAGACCGCCCCGCCCGCCGCGGGCCCCATTATGGCGGAAATCTGCGGCACCACTCCGGAGGCGCAGGAGTTACGGAAGAAGATATTGCCGTATCCGTTAAGTGCATTGACGCCCTCCTGGATGCGTGCCCCGCCGCTATCGCAGAGGCCCACCACGGGCGCTTTCATGCTTATGGCCATGTCCATTACGCGGCATATCTTCTGCGCGTGCATCTCGCCCAGCGTGCCGCCCCGGGCGGTGAAGTCCTGGGCAAAGGCGCAGACGGTCCGCCCGTTGACCTGCCCGTAGCCGGTGACCACGCCGTCGGCGGGAATGCTCACTTTGTCCATGCCGAAGTTGGCGCAGCGGTGACGCACGAAGAGGCCTATTTCATGGAAGGTGTCCTTATCAAAGAGAAGCTCCAGCCGTTCCCGGGCGGTGAGCTTGCCGGCGTTGTGCTGCTGCTCGGTGCGTTTCTCGCCTCCCCCCGCCTTCGCCTCTGCCTCACGGCGCTCGAGCTCTTCAAGTTCTTCTCGCAATAGCAACCTCGCTTTGCAGTAACAAAATTCTAGATTATCATACCATAAGGCCGCCGATTGAGCCAAGCAGAAGACCCTCTCCCGCTAGCCTTCTCTCCAGGAATGGAGGGGCGAAGCACCTTTGGAACCCCGTTTCTAAAACCTCGGGAGTTTAAGGGGGTGCAGATTTCGGTCATAGACCTCCGTGCTTTGCTAAGCGATGAAAAAATGCTAGAATTAGGCAAATTTATTCACCTGTTCTCAAGCAAGATGAAAGAGAATCCAACACTGACCGCCACACGCATCGGCAACCGCGAATTTACCTGGGGCAAGTGCACCTATGTGATGGGCATCTGCAACCTCAGCCCGGACTCCTTCTCCGGCGATGGTCTGGGGGGAGATGTGGAGGCGGCGCTGGCGCAGTCCCGGCGTATGGTAGAAGAAGGGGCGGATATCATCGATGTGGGTGGAGAGTCCACCCGGCCGGGCACCAACCCGCAGTCCCCTGATGACATCGAGGCCGAGCTGCGCCTGGTTATCCCGGTAATAGAGAGACTTGCCGCGGAGATTCCGGTACCCATCAGCATTGACACCTATAAGGCGGCGGTAGCCGAGCGGGCCATCGAGGCAGGCGCGTCCATAATCAATGATATCTGGGCACTGCGGCGCGACGCCCGGCTGGCTGGACTGGCCGCCCGCAAAGGCGTGTCCATTATTCTGATGAGCAACCAGCGTGACGGCCAGGTGGATGACATTATGCCCGCCGTTCTGTCCGATTTAACGCGCGCCATCAGGCAGGCGGAAGCCGCCGGGGTGCCTCCGGAGAGTCTTATTGTGGACCCGGGGCTCGGTTTCGGCAAGACGCTGGCGCAGAACCTGGAAATCATCCGCCGCCTGCGGGAGCTGAAGGCGCTGGGCAAACCCGTGCTGCTGGGCAGCTCACGCAAATCTATGATAGGACTGGTGCTGGACCTGCCCGCCGAGCAGCGCGTGGAAGGCACCGCCGCCACGGTGGCCATCGGCATCGCCAACGGCGCCGATATCGTCCGGGTGCATGACGTCAGGCAGATGGTGCGGGTCTGCCGTATGAGCGATGCTATAATCAGAAGGAGGAACAATCCGTGACGGATGCAGTAGCCGTGTACTTCAGTCTGGGCTCCAACCTGGGCGACAGGCAGGCGAACCTGGACAGGGCGCTGGAGTTCCTGTCCCAGCGTCTGCGTATGGGCAAGGTCTCCTCCATCTACGATACCGAGCCCGTGGGAGACAGCAGTCAGCCCCGCTATCTGAATCTGGTCTGCCAGGCCTTCACCCGCCTTGAGCCTGCGGCGCTGCTGTCCCTGGTCAATGGCATCGAGCACAAGCTGGGCCGGACGGGAAAATCGGGCGCCCCCCGCACCATAGACATAGATATCCTGCTCTATGGCGACCAGGTCATGGAGACCACGGAGCTGGTAATTCCCCACCCCAAAATGACGCAGCGGGCTTTTGTCCTGGTCCCGCTGGATGAAATCGCTCCCGACCTGGTACACCCGGTGAGCGGCAAGAAGGTCAGACAACTGGTGAAAGAGGTTACGGAAAAACAAGGCGTGTTGAAGCTAGAGTAGCGACAGGAGAGGGAAGACTATGTACGAGATAGCAGTGGAGAGCCATTTCGATGCCGCCCATTTCCTGCGTGAATACGGCGGAAAATGCGAGGCCATGCATGGGCACCGCTTCCGGGTGGTGGCCAGGGTGCGGGCCAGCACGCTCGACCGCGCTGGAATGGCCTACGATTTCGCCCATCTGAAAAAGCACCTGAGCGATATCCTAGCCAGGTTCGACCATACCTGCGTCAACGAGGTAAGTCCCTTCGACCGGATAAACCCGTCCTCGGAAAACCTCGCCGCTGCCATCTATGACGAGATGGAGCCAAAGCTGGCCGGCACGCCGGCCTCCCTCTACGTCATCGAGGTCTGGGAGTCTCCGCAGACCTGGGTAACCTACCGCCCTGATTAGCGCTGCTGGTCGGGCGGCAGCAGGTTGGGGATTGAGTCCGTGATGGGATAGTGGAAATCGCACTTCTGGCAGTAGAGAGAGCCGGCCACGATTTCCCTTTCGTTCTCTTCCTTCACGGTTAGCTCCAGTTCCCCTTTGCAAACCGGGCAGACCAGGATATCCATGAGTTCCCGTTTCATGCCCCGATTATAGCACGGATACGGGCCGTTTTCTAACCCGCTTTCAGCCGGCAAGTGTCCGGGAAGGGAGGCTTCCTTCTAAGGGAGGCTTCCTTCTATTGTAAAGGGGGATGAGGTTTTCAAAGCAAAGGGATACATGGTGAGGGATTCGGTAAACAACCCTTCTCCAGTTTTGACAAAAGAAAAAGCCCTGTGCTATGATAATCACTGGTGCTTGGGGCAGACACAGCGATGAGAAAAAATCTCACTAAAGAAAAAATCAGGGCCGGTCAGGCTACTTACGGCGTCTTCGTAAACATCGGTTGTCCCTCCATCGTTGAAATCATCGGCCTTCTCGGTTTTGACTTCGTCCTAATCGATGCAGAGCACGGTCCTATGGACCTGGAGACCTGCGAGAGCATGGTGCGGGCCGCAGACAGGGTCAACACCACCCCGCTGGTCCGCATCGCCATGAACATTCAGCAGAACATCCTTCGCTATCTGGACAGTGGTGCCCTGGGGGTACAGATACCCATGCTCAACACCAGGGCTGACGTGGAAAACGTGGTGCACTCGGTGAGGTACCGCCCGGAGGGGAGGAGGGGGCTGGCCGGAGTGCGCGCCAATGACTGGGGTCTGAGCGGCCCCCTCGGCGATTACGTCAAGACGGCCAACCAGGAGAACTTGGTCATCTGCCAGATAGAAACAATGGAAGCGGTGGACAACCTGAAAGAGATACTCACTGTGCCCGGCGTGGATGTAATCTTCATCGGCCCCAATGACCTGTCGGTTGCAATGGGCTATCCCGGCCAGGTCAAGCACCCGGAAGTGCAGAGCATGATAGAGCGCCTGGTCAGGGAAATCAAAGCCGCCGGCAAGCCTATGGGCACGGTGGCCTATGACCTGGATACATTACGCCTGCGCAAAGAGCAGGGCTTCCAGTTCATCGTTTACAATATTGTCCCAATGATTGTTAAGTCCGGTCGCGAATATCTGCAGGCAGCGCGGGAATAGCATCGGGGGAGCTCCTCTCTGATTTCATGACAGCAGGGTATATGCGATGGTGAAATACGGCCTGATAGGCGAAAGTACCAGGCGGGAAACAGGCGTCAAAGTCACCATTGAGGTTCTTTCCTGGATAAAAGAAGACTTTGACCATCAGGGCTGGGACAAGCTGGTCCTCGAGGAGACGGTGACTCCGGGAGTCACTATTATCGGCCTTCTCCACCGTCTGGCGGAGAAATACCCGAAGTTCGGCCAGAAGGCCTTCGGAGATACCCCCCAGGGGCTTCTGGACTACTGCGCCGTCATCCTGAATGGCACCTTCCTCTCCTCGGAGAAGCAGCTCCAACACGAAATCAAAGAAGGCGATAACATCAGGCTGTCCCCCGGGTTCTACGGGGGATGAGACGAAAGGAGGAACTGAAACTATGCAGGGTTCCACTGGCAAAATTCTGAGAGTCGACCTCACGCAGGGAAAACTGTGGGATGAAGAACTCGACGAGGCCACCCTCCGCAAATATCTGGGTGGCACGGGCCTGGGCGTTAAATACCTCCACGAGATGGTAGATCCCAAGACGGACTGGTCTGACCCCAAGAACATCTTCTACCTGGGGTCCGGGCCGCTGGGCGGCACCAGGATTCCGGGCTGCGGCAGCATCTCCATCGTTACCAAGGGCGCCCTGACCAACGGAGCCTCTTCCACCCAGGCCAACGGCAACTTCGGTGCCTACCTGAAATGGTGCGGCTATGACGGCATTCTGGTGCAGGGAGCTTCCAAAGATTGGAAATACCTGTACATCAAGGAAGACGGCGCTGAGCTAAGGGATGCCAGCAAGCTGTTGGGCACGGGCACCTGGGAGACGGAAGACGCCATCAAAGAAGAGCTGGGCTTCAAAGAGCGGACTATGAGCGTCTTCAGCATCGGCCCTGCCGGCGAAAACATGGTGAAATACTCCGGTGTCTTAGGAGACCGCGGCCATTCCGCAGCCCACAACGGCGTCGGCGCGGTACTGGGCTCCAAGAAGCTCAAGGCCTTCGCTG
>CAZZAU010000110.1:0-6055 GCA_964652725.1 uncultured Dehalococcoidaceae bacterium
GAGCGCTATATTTCATCAGTGCCTCTCCAGACTTTCTATAATCTGCCAGGCTTGCTCCTGGCTCATCGCCTTCTCGTCCTCCCAGAGAACATCGCTCCATATCTCCAGATAGGAGTTCACCCCGGCCACCACCACGTCCTCCATAATCTGAGCGTGGTCACGCAGCTTCACCGGCAGGGCAATCCTGCCCTGCGCGTCCAGGGAGATGTTGAACGCGGTAGCAAAGACGGCCCGGTTCAGCTTTCTCAGCTTGTCCCGGGCTACCGGCCCGCCGGTAAGGGAAGAGGTCAGCTTCCTCCACTCAGAAAGCGGGTAGACGTTGATGCATCTCTCCACTCCGGGAGAGAGCACCACCCCGTCTTTCAGCGCCTTGCGGAAGCGGGGCGGAAGTGGGATTCTCCCTTTTTCGTCTATTTTGTAATTATATTCGCCGAAAAACATATCGCGCCCGGCCTTGCCACTTTGCCTGGGGTCTAGTTGTATCTGGCTTCAGCCTCACTCTCCTGCCCCATGCGTTTGCGGCATACCTCTTTGAAGTGGTACTTGCACACCAGCCTGAGGAGAGCATCGGTCATATCATAGTCAGATATTTGCCCGTCCCTGGCAAAGTCATCCACCAGCTTCTCCAGTGCAATGGTCTGCTCTTCCATCAACAGCACCTCAGCTTTTCTACCATTTTTTCCCACTTCTTACCATTTTTGTCCCTTTTTATAACACGCCTTCCCCTCTTTTGTCAAGGGTTTTAGGACTAATTTACCGGAATTTTATGTTAAAAAGAGGCCGGCTTTGCTTCGCCCGCCAATTATGCTAAAATAGAGTTTCGTGAACCCTCATGCCACTGAATGCAGCCATCCTCACC
This sequence comes from uncultured Dehalococcoidaceae bacterium, assembly GCA_964652725.1. Lineage (GTDB taxonomy): Bacteria > Chloroflexota > Dehalococcoidia > Dehalococcoidales > RBG-16-60-22 > CAZZAU01. The sequence continues at coordinate 860 of CAZZAU010000110.1, forward strand.
ATCAGCGATAAAGGAGCACTGGGCCAGCGCCAGGATGTAAGCGGCCAGACGATAAGAGAACTGGTCTCCGCACTCCCGGACAGCCGCGTGGCCGAATATGACATTGTCCCTGATGAGAAGGACATCATCCAGCGCCGGCTGTCAGACTGGGCGGACAGCGGCAGCCTGGATGTCATCTTTACCACCGGCGGCACCGGGCTGGCTCCGCGTGACGTTACTCCGGAGGCCACCCTGGCCGTGGTGGACAAGGTGGTACCCGGCATCGGCGAGGCCATGAGAGCCGCATCGCTGAGCAAAACGCCGATGGCCATGCTGAGCCGGGCTACAGCCGGACTCAGGGGCAGGTGCCTCATTATAAACCTCCCCGGCAGCCCCAGGGCCGTCCGGGAATGTCTGGAGGCGGTGTTGCCGGCCGTGCCGCACGCGGTGGAGATTATCAAAGGCACGGTCACGGAACACTCATGATAACCGGCAACGAAGGAACCCGGAAATGCGGATTGACGTACTGACTCTGTTTCCCCGGCTGTTCGAGGCGCCGTTCAGCTCCGGCATACCCAGGCGTGCCATAGACCAGGGGCTGGTCAGCATTCACGTGCACAATATACGCGATTTCGCCCATGACAGGCATAAGGTAGTGGATGATTACCCTTACGGCGGGGGCGCCGGAATGGTGCTCAAGCCGGAGCCCACCTTTGAGGCGGTGGACGCCGTGCGTGCGGAGGTGCCTGAGACGGACGCCGCCGGTACACCGGTGGTGCTCCTCACTCCCCAGGGGCGCCTGTTCCGTCAGCAAATAGCCCGCGAGCTGTCGCGGCAAAGCCACCTCATCCTCATCTGCGGCCACTACGAGGGCGTGGACCACCGCGTAAACGAGCATCTGGCCACGGACGAAATCAGCATCGGTGACTATGTTCTCACCGGCGGCGAGCTGCCCGCCCTGGTGGTGATGGACGCCGTCATCAGGCTATTGCCCGGCGTTCTGGGGTCGGAGGAATCGGCGCTGAAAGACTCCCACGCCCGCGGCCTGCTGCAGTACCCCCAGTATACCCGCCCGGCCGACTACCGGGGATGGCAGGTGCCGGAGGTATTGCTTTCCGGCGACCACGCCCGCATCGCGGAATGGCGCCGCGAGCAGGCCCTGTTGCGTACCCTGGAGCGCCGCCCCGACCTGCTGGGCAGCGCCGAGCTGGATGAAAAAGAAAGAGCCCTGCTGGAGAGAATCATCTCGCGAACAAAAGGATTTCACATAGACCTGCATAAGGAGCCAGTAAGATGAACGTTGAATCGCTAGCCGGAATCAAGCGGAACCCCAAAATCCCCGACCTCACCCCCGGGGATACGGTAAGGGTGTACAACAGGGTGGTAGAGGCAGGCAAAGAACGGTTGCAGCCCTTCCAGGGGGTAATCATCCGGGTGAAGCGGGGCGGCGTCAGCGCCAGTTTCACGGTGCGGCGCATCGCCTACGGCGTGGGCGTGGAGCGCACCTTCCCTCTCTATTCACCCAGGGTGGACCGGGTGGAGGTACTGCGCCACGGAAAGGTGCGCCGGGCCAAGCTTTACTACCTGCGCGGCCGCAGCGGCAAGGCAGCCCGGCTCAAGGAACACCGCATCGAGAAGGACAAAGGGCTTTCCCTGAGCCAGGTAGCTGCAGAGGAACTGGTGGAGGAAGCCCTGGAAGCCGCGCCCGCAGCAGAAGCCGTCCAGGAGCAGGCAGAGGAAACCTCCGCCGCGCTGGCGCCGGAGGAAGCGGAAGAAGAGAACCCCCCCGCCGAGACTGAACCAGCCGCAGTAGCCGCAGGACCGGAAGAGACCGCCGGGCAGAGCCCTGAAGAGGACAAGTCATAACCCGGGGCTAGCCCGCCAGGAAGAGCCGGGCGGATGAAATACGCCGAGGTTGTGGTCAACTCCCCCATCTCCCAGCGCCGCACCTTCAGCTATGCCATTCCTCCCCATCTGACGGTAGAGGCGGGGCAGGCGGTATGGGTTCCCTTCGGCGAGAAGACCCTGCAGGGAATAGTGCTGGAGCTGGTCCCCTCCCCGGCGGTGGAGGAGACCAGGGATATTGCCAGCATCATCGAACCTTACCCCCTGCTGTCCCCCGCCCGTATCGCCCTGGCCCGCTGGCTTAGCGCCTATTATCTTTCTCCCCTCTTCGATGCCGTGGCGCTGCTGCTGCCACCGGGATTTGAGCGCCGCGCCCTGACCTTTGTCTCGGCGGCGGGAGACCCTGAGGCGGCCGTTCTAGCCGCGCTCCCCCCCGACCAGCGCCAGGTCCGGGAACTTCTGACACAGGAAGGGAAACTCAGCCTCCTTGAACTGGAGAGGAAGCTGGGCAAAAAGAGGGCACAGACGGCGGTATCCAGGCTGGTGGGGCAGGGGCTGGCCGTACGCACCTACGAGATCGAGCCAGCCCGGGTCCGCCCAAAAATGGTACCCCATCTTAGCCTTAACGTTTCCGCAGCAAAGGCAGAAGAAGAGCACACTGCGCTGCGCCGGAAAGGGGCGCACCGGCAGGCGGAGATACTGCGCTTCCTCACTGAACGGTCCGGGCCGGCCCCGTGGCCGGAGATAAGAGCCGCAACCGGCTGTGAAAGAACATCTGTCAACCCTCTGCTGAAAAGAGGGCTCGTCACCTGGCAAACGGTAGCGGTGAAACGGGAGCCCATCGACTACCGCCGCTTCACTCCGTCCTTGCCACCCCTTCTCACCCCCGCCCAGGAGGCAGCCTGCCAGCGCATCTGCGCCGCCCTCCGTGAGCCTGGTCCCCGGCCGGCCGTTTTTCTGCTCCACGGGGTTACCGGAAGCGGCAAGACGGAAATATACCTGCGGGCGCTGGGAGAGGCGGTTAAGCGGGGGAAAAGGGGCATCGTGCTGGTGCCGGAAATATCCCTCACCCCGCAGACCATAGAGCGCTTTGCCTCCCGCTTCCCCCGGCGGGTGGCCGTAATCCACAGCCAGCTCCCGGCTGGCGAGCAGTATGACGAATGGCACAGCATCAGGGCGGGGGACTATGATGTGGTCATCGGCCCGCGGAGCGCTCTTTTCTCGCCTCAGCCCGGCCCCGGCCTCATCGTCATCGATGAAGAGCATGAGTGGACCTACAAAGAACAGGACAGGGCGCCCCGCTACCACACCCGTCTGGCAGCCCTGAAGCTCGCCGAGCTCACGGGGGCGGTGGTGGTGCTGGGGAGTGCCACCCCTGACGTGGAGAGCTACTATCATGCCTGCCGCGGAGACTATCAGTTGCTGGAATTGCCGGAAAGGGTGGTCCCCGCGGACGAGGCTCGCCTGCCGCAGGTGCAGGTGGTGGATATGCGGGAGGAGCTGAAGGCAGGCAACCGCAGCATGTTCAGCCGTGACCTCTCCCGTGCCATCGCCGCAACGGTAAACGCCGGAGAGCAGGCCATATTGTTTCTCAACCGGAGGGGCGGGGCCACCTTTATCCAGTGCCGCGCCTGCGGCTTTGTGCTCCGCTGCCGGCGCTGCGCGGTTCCCCTCATCCACCACCCCACCGGAGACATCCTGGTATGCCACCAGTGCAACTACCGGACGCCGTTGCCCGCGCGGTGCCCCGGGTGCGGCAGCACCCGGATGAAGTTCCTGGGCACTGGCACACAGAAGCTGGAGCAGGAGATGGGCCTGGCATTGCCCGGCGCCCGGCTGCTACGCTGGGACAGCGATATGACCCGCCAGCGGGAAGCGCACGAAGACATTTTGGACCGGTTCCGCTCCGGCCAGGCGGACATCCTCATCGGTACGCAGATGGTAGCCAAAGGGTTGGACCTGCCCTCGGTCACCCTGGTAGGCGTGGTCAGCGCCGATACCAGCCTCAACCTCCCCGACTTCCGCGTCGGAGAGAGGACATTCCAGCTGCTGAGCCAGGTGTCCGGCAGGGCGGGTCGGGGCCCTCTGGGAGGCAGAGTCATTATCCAGACCTTCTCTCCTGCGCACTACGCCGTTCAGGCCGCAGCCGGACACGACTATGCCGCTTTCTACCGCAGGGAGATAGAGTACCGCCGCCAGCTGGGCAATCCCCCTTTCTCGCAGCTGGCCCGCCTCACCTTCTCCCACACCAATGACGCCGTCTGCCGTCGTGAAGCGGAGAAGATGTACCGCCGTCTGACCGAGGAACGTGACGCCCGGGGCGTCTCCGGGCTGGGCTTCATCGGTCCGGCGCCGGCCTTCATCCACCGGCTGCGCGGCAGGTACCGCTGGCAGCTTATTCTCCGCGGCACCGAGCTTCCCGCGTTCCTCTCCTCCGTCTCCTTCCCGCACGGTTGGGTGGTGGATATTGACCCGGTGAGCCTGCTTTAGTAAACTTATGGGCGAATCCGCCCCAGGAGATGATATGGCCGTACGTCCCATCCGTACCCTGCCCGACCCCGTGCTGAGGCAAAAAGCCAGGAGGGTGAGCATCATCGATGGCTCAATCCGGAAGCTGGTCCGGGATATGCTGGAGACGATGCACGCCGAGCCGGGCAGGGCCGGCCTGGCCGCGCCGCAAATAGGAGTACCCCTCCGGGTCATCGTCATCGGGTTACCGGATGAGGAAGACCTGGTGCTGGTCAACCCGGAGATAGTGCGCCGCCGCGGAGAACGCCTGCTGGACGAGGGCTGCCTCAGCGTACCGGGCTACACAGGGCAGATAAAACGTTCCGAATCGGTCACCGTCAAGGGCCGGGGCGTGAACGGAAAAGAGGTGCGGGTGCGGGCGGAGGGCCTGCTGGCACAGGCACTCGAGCACGAGCTTGACCACCTGAACGGCACACTGTACATCGACCATCCTGAGGTGGCGGAAACGCTGCAAAGGCTGGAGCCCGAAGAGACGGAGCCGGAAGCTATCTAGTACCCGCGCCCCGCCAGCCCCTCCGGGCGGTAAGTCTTTTCCAGTTTCGCTGCCGGCCTTTCCCCGCTCCCCACCTCTTCCAGATAAAAGAGCTCGTCCAGGCTGCGTTCCGGAAAAGCCCTCTTCGCTCCAACGATGAACGCGTGGTTGATTCCGCGCCTTCCCTCGCGGACACGGTACACATGGCTGACGGACAGCCCCATAGCCCGGGCCAGCTCGGCCACGCTCCGGTAGCGTCCGTTGCACAGCTTGAAAATCGTGGTCTGAATAACCGTTCCCGGCACTTGTCTTGCCATCTGGCCTCATATTATAGCCCTGTCAGTGCCTGTTGTCAATCAAGACGTATTTGC
>CAZZAU010000111.1:0-2616 GCA_964652725.1 uncultured Dehalococcoidaceae bacterium
CGCCTTTGCAAACGGGGCAGCCGGTGTCCGGCGCAGACTCCTCTTCAGCGCCGGATGATGTCTCCGTACTTCTGCCTGACGTACTTATCCGGTCCTTTTTTAGAAACTCGCTGATGTGCTCCATCGCTCTTACCTTCGGCGGCCCAGCGCTCCAGGATGCGCATAATATACCTTATGCTCCGTTTGTTCAGCTCTACGGCCTCCTTTATGGCATCCCGTATCCAGCCGGCCGGATACAGCTTCTCCGCTTCACGCAGCTCGTCGGCAATGAGCGGGGTAAGCATGCCGATGTTCTGCTCGTACACTGCAAAGATGTCCGGAGCCTGTTCTGCCTCTATCTGAGCGGGCCGCGTCGCCGTAAACCCGCCGATTTTGAGCTCACCGCTCTCGATTTTTGCCACGGCCTGCCGGTCCGCTGCGGTGTTCAGAAGATAGGCATCTTCAGAAGCGCCCTCCCCCTCCAGGACCACCCGGATGAAAGTGCCGCGCCGGACGGCCATCTCCAGGGCGCGGCGCAACCCCTGTTCCGCGGGCCCTGCCCCCCCTTTCCAGCCGCTCATCAGGCTGACGTTGCCCAGTAGCTCGCGGAAAGTCACAAAGCGGGGATAGCCGCGCTTGCGGTAGAGGGCGGCCATAACGTGCAGGGTAACCTTGAGCTCTTCAATGTCGCTGATGTGCGGCAGGACGGCGCTGAAAAAGTAGTTTGGTACGGGGGTAAAGTCCATTCTGGCCGGAAATCCGCTGGACTGACTCATAGCAGAGTAGGCTCTTCACTGGCGAGAGACGACTCGTAGTTGTAGAAACGGGCCAGATTGTGGCGGAAGCGCAGCTTTATCTGTCCGGTAGGCCCGTTACGGTTCTTGGCGATGATAATGTCTGCCTCTTCCCGGGGGAACTCCTTGTCAGGGTTCTGGAGCTGCCATTCCTCCTCGTTGCGATAGTAATACTCCTCGCGGAAGACAAACATCACCACATCCGCGTCCTGCTCTATACTGCCGCTTTCTCGAAGGTCGGCGAGCTGGGGGATATGCGATGCCCGCCACTCCACGGCCCGGCTGAGCTGGGACACGGCGATGACCGGCACGTTAAGCTCCCGGGCCAGCCCTTTCAGGGAACGCGAGATATGGCTGATCTCCTGGACCCGGTTCTCGTTGCGCCCGTCTCCCTGCATCAGCTGCAGATAGTCTACGATGATAAGGTCAATGCCGCGCTCGAAGTGCAAACGCCTGGCTTTGCTGCGCATCTCCATTACCCTGAGCTGGGGCGAGTCGTCCATATAGATGGCGGACTCGGAAAGGACGCCGCTCGCTTCCATAATCCGTCTTTCCTCGTCCTCGGTGTGCAGGCCGAAGCGCACCCGCCGGCCGGTAACCCCGGACTCGCTGGAGAGCAGGCGCAGCACCAGCGATTCACGCGACATTTCCAGGCTGAACAGGGCCACGCAGGCTTTCTGCTCCACCGCCACGTTGCGGGCGATGCTCAGGGCGAGGCTGGTCTTGCCCATACTGGGCCGGCCGGCAACAATGATCAGGTCGGAACGCTGGAAACCGCCCAGGAACTCGTCCAGACCCACGAAGTTAGACAGAACGTAGGGCGTCTGCTCCACAACGTAGTCCTCTTCCCCGGGGACGGGACCGCCTTCGAAGTACTTGTCCAGCACCTGGCGGATATGCACGAAATCGCGCTCGCCCTGACCGTGGCGCAGGCGGAACAGAATATCCTCGGCCCGGCTCAGGCTGGCGTCCACATCGGGGCCGGCCTCGTAGCCCACGCGGGAAATCTGGTCCGCGGCATTTATGATGCCCCGCATCACCGAGAGCCGGTACACGATTTGCGCGTAATGCTCTATGTCCAGCGGTGAGGGAGATACGGATACCAGGTGACTCAGATAGGCAGCGCCGCCGCAAGGTTCCAGCCTGTTCTGCCGCGCCAGCTCCTGGGCCACCGTGATCTGGTTGATGGCTTCGTTGCGCTCATAGAGAGACAGGCAGGCGCCGTACAGCCACTGGTTCTGCTCGCGGTAGAAGTCGGCGCTCTTGAGGAAATTGGCGATCTTGTACACCGCCGCACCATCGATGAGCAGTGAGCTGATCACCGCTTCTTCGGCATCCAGGTCATGCGGGGGGAGCCTGTTCTGGGACACCTGTCCTCTATTCCTCCTGGCCCTGTTCCTGCTTTTCCTGTTCCTCTGTCCCTGCTTGCTGCGCCTTCTCGGCCTTGCCCGCCTTCTTCCCCCTGGCTTCTTTCTCCCCCGCCTCTTCCTTCACCACCAGTTTGATTTTGGGGATGATGTCACCGCTCAGGCGCACCGGAATCTCATAGCTGCCAATTTCCCGGATGGGCTCTTCCAGTTCAATCTTCCGCTTGTCAATCTCCAGGCCGGCGGTCCTGCCCAGCTCCTCGGCGATGTCAGCATTGGTGATGGAGCCGTACAGCCGGTCTTTGGCTCCGGCCCGTGCCTGAAGCATTATCTCCATCCCGTCCAGCTTCCCGGACAGCGCCTTCATTTCTTCTTCCGTCTGCGCTTCCAGCCGGGCCTGCCTTCTCCTGCGGGCTTCCACCACCTGGGTAGCGCCGGCGTCCGCCAGCACGGCCAGCCTTTTCGGCAGCAGGAAG